>JAKIUX010000030.1 GCA_021647345.1 Hydrogenimonas sp. | reverse complement strand
GAGGCGACGTTGACCACCGCGCCGAATCGCTTCTTGCCCATCACTTTGATTGCCTCTTTGCACCCTATGAAGGCGGAGGTGAGGTTCGCTTTTATTACCGCCTCAAACTCCTCCACTTTCATTCTCATAGCAAGTTTATCTTTTGTTATCCCGGCATTATTTACAATATAAGAGAGCTCTCCATCGGCATCTACGATAGTTTTTACCGCCTCTACATATGCAGCCTCATCGCTTACGTCAAAACCTATGACGGCAGCCTTTCCCCCAGCTTTTTCTATCTCACCTTTTACTGCGTCGGCAGCTTCGGCACCGCTTCTGTAATTTATCCAGACCTTCAGGCCGTAACCGGCCAAAACTTTGGCTATCTCCGCACCAATACCGCGAGAAGCGCCTGTAACCAAAACATTTTTACCACTAAATCTCATTCTTTTTCTCCTTATATAAGCGGTTCATCCATCTCTTCAGGGATCGGAAGATCCATTAGTTTTAAAACAGTGGGGGCTATATTGTTCAAAGCTCCCGGCTTCACCTCTTTGACACCGGGCGCTCTTACAAAACACCACACATCCCCTACCGTATGATTGGTAAGTATATTGCCATCTTCGTCAAGCATCTCTTCGCAGTTGCCGTGGTCAGAAGTTAGAACGAGCCTATAACCCTTCTCATCGCATTTTTGCAAGATACGGCCAAGCTGCTCATCTACGGCCTCCACCGCCTTTATGGCTGCTTCGTAGTTTCCGGTATGCCCTACCATATCGCCGTTGGCGAAATTTACCACTATAAAATCATACTCCTCATCCATAGCGGTCAACACGGCATCACCCACCTCCGGTGCGCTCATCTGAGGCTTTTGATCGTATGTCTTTACTTTAGGGCTTGCTATCAGAACTCTAGACTCATTCATCACAGGCTCCTCTACGCCTCCGTTGAAAAAGAAAGTTACATGGGCATACTTCTCAGTCTCTGCCGTATGAAGCTGTGTAAGTCCCGCTTTCGAGACCACTTCGGCAAGGGTGTTTTTGGGAACCTCTTTTCTAAAGAGAACCGGGTAAGGAAAACTCTTGTCATACTCAGTCATCGTAACTATATGCAGATGCAGATGTGCTCTTTTAAACTTATCAAACTTAGAATCGCCTATAGCGGTAACTATCTCTCTCATACGGTCGCTTCTAAAGTTGGCGAAAAGAAATCCATCCCCCTCCTTAGCGCCTTCGTAACCGTCGAAAGCTGCGGGAATGATAAACTCGTCAGTTACTCCCTCTTCGTAACTTGCTTCGACATACTCAAGCGGGCTTTTGTCGCTCTTGGGTTTGGCTTCGACGATGGCACGGTACCCCTTCTCTACACGCTCCCATCTCTGATCACGATCCATCGTGTAGAATCGACCTCCAAGAGTTGCAACGGTGATCTTGTCGTTTAGAATATCTTCTATCTTGCGCAGATACTCCGGTGCAGATGTAGGAGAGACATCTCGCCCGTCAGTGATTAGATGCAAAAACACTCTTTTGCCCTCTTGAGCCGCAATCTTTGCCAATCCTACAATATGATCAATATGCGAATGGACACCTCCGTCGCTCATAAGGCCGACCATGTGAACTCTATCGCACTTTCCGAAAAACTCATTTAGGGTTTCGTTTTTACGCAAACTGCCATCTTTAAGAGCCAAAGAGATCTTTACAAGATCTTGGTACAAAACTCTGCCGCTACCTATCGTCATATGCCCCACTTCGGAGTTTCCCATCTGCCCTTCCGGCAGGCCTACATGGAGCCCGTAGGTGTGTATTAGCGAGTAGGGTACGCTTCTGAAAAGCTCGTCGTATGTAGGTTTTTTCGCCGCGTTAAAGGCGTTGGCTTTACCGTTTGGTTTGTAGCCTATGCCGTCGGTAATAACAAGAATAGTTTTATTGGCCACACATCATCCTTCTCTCTTTGAAAGTCGTTAACAAACCTTTTATGCAACTTTATGCGCAACTATATTAAAATTATACTTTTAAAATATTAATTTGCAGGTATTAAACGTATGCTCTACTGGTTCTTTCGACACATGGATGTCAATCTATTTCAATATATCACCGTTCGAGCGGGGTTTGCTTTCTTTATAGCTTTCATATTGACTATATATATAATGCCGCTCTTTATAGCGTGGGCCAAAAGAAAAAAAGCGAGCCAGCCCATCAATAAATATGCACCCAAAACTCATCTGAAAAAGAGCGACACCCCCACAATGGGAGGGGTCGTCTTTATCTTCTCGACCGTTATCGCAACGCTTCTAAGCGCAAATCTAAGCAACCCTTTTACTGTCGGCGCACTCCTAACCTTGATCTCTTTCTCTATTTTAGGTTTTGGAGACGACTACGGAAAGATAGTAAGCAAAAATAATCTTCACGGCCTAAAAGCGAGGTCGAAATTTGCGATTCAGGCACTTTTTGGAGCATCAATAGCCGCCTTTTTGCTCTTTTATATCGATTTTGACAGCAACTTTTACGTTCCCTTTGTAAAGTTTCCAATCTTCGATATGGGATGGGGAGCAATTATCTTCTGGGCTCTTGTCATCGTCGCTGCCAGCAACGCTGTAAACCTTACTGACGGTCTCGACGGGCTTGCTACGGTCCCTTCAATCTTCGCTCTATTCTCGCTGGGTCTCATCGTATACGTTACAGGAAACGCGGTGCTCAGCGGTTATCTTCTATGGCCCAAAATCATAGGCGTCGGAGAGGTTGCGGTCGTAGCCGCCGCACTAGCCGGATCTCTCATAGGGTTTCTCTGGTACAACTGCAACCCCGCCGAAGTATTTATGGGTGACAGCGGCAGTCTTGCGGTGGGTGCCTTTTTAGGATACTTGGCGATTCTTGGAAAGAGCGAAATTCTTCTACTTCTAATAGGTCTAATATTCGTCATAGAGACTGTTTCGGTAATCGCACAGGTAGGAAGCTACAAACTAAGGGGCAAAAGAATCTTTCTAATGGCACCCATACACCACCACTTCGAGATGAAGCAGTGGGCGGAAAACAAGATCATAGTACGATTTTGGATTATCGCCTTCATAGCCAATTTAGTAGCCCTTATAACACTGAAGATAAGATGAAAAAGATCGCACTCTTCGGATACGGCAAAACCACCAGAGCTATCGCCGAACGGCTCGGCCCTTTCACCTTCTACGACGACAAGGTTACGGTGCCGCAAAGAGACGAAAAGGGCAATCTTCTTCTGCCGCCAATGCTCTTTGACCACGACCGAAGCGATCTGCAAATACCGTCTCCCGGAATTCCTCCAAGCCATCCGCTTGTAAAGATAGCAAAAAACCTTATCAGCGAATATGACCTTTTCATATCGAAACAGGGCGAAGAGTATATAGAAGATGCTAAAGAGTCGACACGCCACTACACTATTTGGATAAGCGGCACAAACGGCAAGACAACCACTACCAAAATGGTAACGCACCTGCTTGAAAAAAGGGGTGCCGTATACGGCGGAAATATTGGCACGCCGCTTGCACAGATGGACCCAAAAGCCCCTATCTGGGTGCTTGAGACAAGCTCTTTTACTCTCCACTACACCAGATACGCCAAACCGGATCTCTACCTTCTGCTTCCCGTTACGCCCGACCATATAGAGTGGCACGGAGGCGAAGATGGGTACCTAAAAGATAAGCTGAAACCTCTTGCCAAGATGAGAGAGGGGGAGGCTGTAATTTTGCCAAAAAGTTTTACGGAGTGCAGAAGCGACGGCTTCAAAATCGGTTACGACGATCCTGTAGAGCTTGCCAACTATTTTGGCATAGATATATCAAAGGTAAAATTTGAAGGGGCTTTTTTGCTCGATGCGGTTTTGGCTCTTGGGGTTGCAAAGATTCTCTTCGATGAGCTCGATTACGACAAGATAAACTCTTTTATGGTCGATCCGCACAGACAAGAGAGAGTAGTCGACTCGAAAGGGAGAGTCTGGATAAACGACTCTAAAGCGACAAACATAGATGCAACGATACAGGCTCTAAAACCCTTTGGCGACAAAAGAGTATTTCTGATACTCGGCGGGGATGATAAGGGGGTCGATCTCTCTTTGCTCTTTAAAGAGCTAAAAAAGTATGATCTAAAAATATTTGCAATAGGCTCCAACGCAAGCAGAGTTGAGCTGATGGCTAAAGATAGCAGTATCGAGTGCCTGCTATGCGAAACTTTGCACAAAGCGGTCGAAATGATAGACAAGGAGCACGATATAAACTCTGTCGCCCTACTCTCGCCTGCCGCTGCAAGTTTAGATCAGTTCTCATCATATAATGAAAGAGGCGAGATCTTCAAAAAAATAATCAGCGGTTTTTAAGGGGATTTCTCATATAATTTCGTCCATTCAGCGGCGGCCAGATAGCTCAGTCGGTAGAGCAGCAGACTGAAAATCTGCGTGTCGGCAGTTCGATTCTGCCTCTGGCCACCACCTCTTAAGCAGATGAGTTCACTCTCTTTATACTGCACATCCAATAGCTACTAATCGCTCAATGCTCAATCTTAAATATCATCGGATGAAAAGATTTCGAAACCGCTTGAACACGATCGCCCGCTTTTATGCCCTCTATTTCACTTTTGGAAGCCATCACCTTAACTATCTGATTCCCTACGGATAGCGTCAATAGATAGAGCATCTCGCAACGCTCTATCTCAAGCACTTCGGCGGTAAATTTGAAACTGCTGCCTATGCGCTCTTTCAAAAATACCTCCGATGGAGTGCCGCTCTTGATCACCTTGCCGCTTTGTAGATGATAAACCTTGTTGCAGAGTCTAAAGACTTCGCTCGGATCGTGACTTACCAAGATGGTAGTGAGCGAATACTTTTTATGTAGTGCTGCAAGCTCATCTTGGAGCTTCGAACGCATTTTACGATCCAGTGCCGAAAGGGGTTCATCGAGCAGCAGGACTCTCGGCCTCTGCACAAGAGCTCTGGCCAAAGCCACCCTCTGCTTCTGGCCGCCGGAGAGTTGAGAGGGGTACCTCTCTCTTAGTACGCCGAGCCCTACTGTCTCTATCAGCTCCTCTACCATCTCTTGGCTCTCACCTTTTCGAAGAGCGAATCTTAAATTCTCCTCTATCGTCATATTGGGAAATAGGGTATAGTCTTGAAAAACGAACCCGATTCTCCTCTTTTGCGGCGGCAGATCCCTTCCCTCTTTGCTATCGAACCAGCTTTTGCCATCTACCCTTATATACCCTTCGTCTGGTCTCAATAGCCCCGCCAACATTCTCAAAAGGGTGCTTTTGCCGGCTCCGGACTCTCCAAATATTGAGATAAAGTCCCCATCTTCAAGTGCAAACTCCAGATTCAGTTCCATATCGCCCTCAGCGGATCGGAGCAGTTTTTTAACTTTAAGCTCAACCACTACACACCTTTGTAGAGAGAGCGGTTTACCATATATACCAGAAGCAGTATCGAAAATGTAACCGCAAAGAGTATCATCGCATAGTCGTTAGCTACCGCATAATTGAGAGCCTCAACCTCATCGTAGATAGCTATGGAGGCCACCCTCGTCTGGCCCGGAATATTTCCGCCTATCATCAAAACTACACCGAACTCCCCAACCGTATGGGCGAAAGTTATGACTATGCCGGTAAGAAGGGAGGGTTTTATGTTTGGAAGCAGAACTTTAAAAAGTGTGGTGACTCTCGATTTTCCAAGCGTTGCGGCAGCTTCAGTTAAGGAGCCCGGCAGCGACTGAAGCCCCGCCTGTATGGGCTGAACCATAAAAGGGAGCGAAAATATCACAGACCCCAAAACCAGCCCCTCGAATGTAAAGAGAAGTTTAAAGCCTAAAACATCTTGACAAAACTTTCCAAAAGCGCTCTCTTCGCTAAAGGCTATAAGGAGGTAGAACCCCAAAACGGTAGGCGGAAGCACAAGAGGCATACTCACAAGAGTCTCAATGACGGGTTTGAATCTTGATCGGGTCACCGAGAGGTAGTAAGCCAGAGGCACCCCTATAATTAGAAGTATTGCGGTAGTTACTAGGGCGAGCTTGAAGGTAAGAAGCATCGTCTGGGCAAATTGGCTCTCCATCACTCCCTCTCCATCAAGGTGATTTCGTTCGCCTTTATCATGGCCGTAACCCTCTCTCCAATATTGAGCTCCATCTTATCATACCCCTTTTTACTGATTACAGAGACTATCTTGACGCCGCGACAATCGACAGTTATCTCAGCCAAAAGCTCACCCCTCTCTATCTTCTCAATCTCTCCTTCGAACCTATTTCTTAAACTTATATAACCGCTAAAATCTTTGGCTAGCGCCACTTCACTCTCTTTGAAAAGTACCCATACGCAGCTACCTGGAGAGAGTTTAGGCGTATCGAGGCCGCTTCCAATCAAAAAGGCGGTAACTGTCGTGCCCAAAGACTCTACCTCTACACTCGTAAGCTCACCCGAAGATGTGACTGAGACAACCGTTCCCTCTATTTTATTCATGGCACTCTATACCCGTACTTTTTTAAAATCTCTCTGCCTTCTTGGCTGAAAAGGTAGTCGTAGAAGGCTTTCGCCTCACTCTCTCTGCCCTCTTTGGCATGCTTTAAAATAACTACCCCCTGACGTATCGGGTCGTAGAGGGAGTCGTCGACCTCTACATATTTGCCCACACCTCCCATTTTAGGAGAAAAGATGACAGATTTGGCGGTAATACCGGCATCGACCGCCTTCGAAGCTATATATCTGTTTGTCTGAGAGACACTCTCTGCATAAACCAGCTTCGGTTTGATATCTTCGTAGATTCCGGCACCCTTCAAAACCTTCAGAGCCTCTTTGCCGTAGGGGGCGCTCTTTGGGTTGGGTATGGCCAGATGCTCTATCTTCGCACCCTTAAGCGACAAGACCCCGTTTTTCAGATCCAACCCTTTAAGCGACCATAAAATCAGGCCTCCAAAAGCGTATACCTTCGGCTCACTAACTGCGTAGCCTTCTCTTTTCAGATATTCAGGGTACCTCATATCGGCCGATAGAAAGAGATCAAAAGGCGCCCCTCTCTCTATCTGTGCCGTAAGTTTGCCGGATGATGAGACGACGGTTTTAACACCTATGCCACTCCACTTTTGAAAATTATCGCAAATCGCCTTCGCTGCATACTGCGCATTTGCGGAGACAGCAACAGTTATACTCTCTGCGCGCAGCATCATAACCGCAATAAAAATAAGCAGAATCGACCTCTTCAACATCCGCTCTCCTTAGAAGAGATAGTTCATCTCCACCCTAACATCGCTATATGTAGGGTCGGCCTTCACCAAAGGAGCGCTCTGCGCCTCTCCGTAAGAGAGAGCGGCTCTGAAACGGAGTTCCAAACCCTTGAGCCTCTCGAACCTCTTTATGACGTCGAAGTTCACCACATCGGCATCCGCCTGGACTCCAGGTTTGGTATCGTCGAAATCTTCTACAACATATCTCAACATACACTTCAGGCCATCCGCGACACCGCTCTTTTTAAAATCGTAGTCGAAACGTAGCATATAGCTTTTCGAATTGGCGTACCAGTTGTACTGCCCCATAGCCCTTGTAAAGCCCCCTGTAGGAAAACCGCGCCACGGCGCCACTATATCGCCCTTGTCGGCAATATATGAGTAGCCGAGTCTCACTCTATAAATTCCGTTACCGACGTCGACTCTAAAGGCGTAAAGAGCACTGTCAAGAGAGTTTGGATCTTTATAGCCGCTGATATTCTCCCTTATATTGGCTCCCCCTATAGCACCCGCTCCGTCATCAAACTGCCTAATATCCCTAACCCCCGGAGTTATGTATAGATTTTTAATATCCACTCTTTCTTTCCTTTCATCCTTTTCATATCT
>JAKIUX010000029.1 GCA_021647345.1 Hydrogenimonas sp. | reverse complement strand
CTATAATCTAAAAACATATCGCAACAGCGAAGGGAAACTGCTTGTAGCGAACCGACGAAACGCGGGTATACTTCTTGTAGAACCGAAAATTAAGGCACCGTTTAGCGGCAAGTTGAGCGTACAGACTGTTCATGAAGAGGTTATTCTTACCCTTGATAACGGTAAAGAGAAGGTAAGGTATGCGCTGAGAAAGAGTGATGTCGCCAAGCCCAACGAGCTTGCAGGTGTAAGCGGAAAGATAGAAGGAAAGCTCTTCTTGCCCTACGAGAGCGGCAAAGAGATCGAAGAGAACGACTCTATCGTTGAAGTTATAAAGGATGGCTGGAATATACCTAATCGTATTCCTTACGCTGCGGAACTTCGAGTCGAAAATGGAGCTCCTATAACTCAAACAATCAGAGCAGAGGCCAACGGAACGCTCAAATATTTCCATCTAAAAGGTGACTATCTCGAGCGATACGAAGGTGTGAAAGCCGGTGATAAAATTGATGAGAAGGGACTTTTCGCGGTAGTTGCAGATAATGAAGGCCGCGAGGCAAACCGCCACTATATAGCACGGGGCTCCATAATAAAAGTCGGCGATAATGAAAAGGTTGAGAGCGAAACGGTCATAGCGGAGCCTGTAAGTACGGAGCATACCGTTATAGCCGAGTGGGATCCGTACACCGACCCGATCATCGCCGAGAAGAGCGGAAAGATTGCTTTTGAAGATATCATTCCGGGTATTACGGCCAGTGAGCAGTTTGATGAAATTACCGGTCAGACAAGGCTTGAAATCAACGAATATACACCGCCAGGCTACAAGCCTACAATTGTTCTAGCCGCGGCAGACGGCGAGATCATAAGATACGCAATGGAGCCGAAGACGGCGATATTTGTACATGACGGGCAGGATGTTAAGATAGCCGACGTTCTTGCCAAGACTCCGAAAGCGGTAATCAAGTCGAGGGATATTACAGGGGGTCTTCCGCGAGTTAGCGAGCTTTTCGAAGCGAGACGTCCTAAAAACCCTGCACTTATCGCGGAGATTGACGGAGTCGTCTCTTTCGGAAAGCCTCTTAGAGGTAAAGAGCGCATAATAATAACCGGAGAGAATGGACAGACTAACGAATATCTTGTCGACAAGTCACGACAGATACTTGTTCACAACGGAGAGTTTGTCCATGCAGGCGAGAAGTTAACAGACGGAACTGTAAGCAGCCATGACATTCTGAGAATTTTGGGAGAGAAGGCTCTTCATTACTATATGGTGAGCGAGATTCAGCAAGTCTATAGAAGACAAGGGGTTAACATTTCCGACAAGCATATCGAGATAATCTACTCACAGATGCTAAGACAGGTACGAATCGTCGATAGCGGAAATACGAAGTTCATTGCCGGAGATCTTGTGAGCAGACGCCAATTCATGGAAGAGAATGAGAGAATTATGAAGCTTGGCGGCGAGCCTGCGATAGCGGAGCCCGTTCTTGTCGGTATAACCCGCGCCGCGGTAAGTTCGGACAGCTTCATATCGGCTGCTTCATTCCAGGATACTACCAAAGTATTGACAGAGGCGAGTATATCAGCCAAGATAGATCCGCTCGATGATCTTAAAGAGAATGTCATTATAGGACGCCTCATCCCAGTAGGAACGGGGCTCTATCCCCAATCTGAAGTTAAGCTGGAAGAGGGAAGAGGAGAAGGTTGAGCCGACTGCCCGTAAAGAGGGGCAGTCGGGAGAAGTATCTTTAAAATATACTTAATTTAAGTAAAATATAATATTTGTTTGGCTATTATTTGCCATCATTTTCAAGTAGATTCAAAATCAAGAAAGGAATTTGAGTGCCTACCATCAACCAACTTGTTCGAAAAGAGCGAAAAAAGGTAATCAAAAAATCTAAATCTCCAGCGCTCGTTAAGTGCCCACAGCGACGCGGAGTCTGTACGCGTGTCTATACGACTACCCCAAAAAAGCCCAACTCGGCTTTGAGAAAGGTAGCAAAAGTGCGCCTTACAAGCGGATTCGAAGTGATCAGCTACATTCCTGGAGAGGGACACAACCTCCAAGAGCACTCTATCGTGCTTGTCAGAGGCGGACGTGTAAAAGACCTTCCTGGTGTTAAGTATCACATAGTGCGAGGCGCGCTCGATACCGCTGGCGTTGCAAATAGACGCGTTTCACGTTCTAAATATGGCGCGAAACGCCCCAAATAATTTTAAGAAGTAGAGGAAAAAAATAATGAGAAGACGACGAGCACCGGTTCGTGAAGTGATGCCTGACCCAATCTACAACTCGAAAGTGGTCACCAAGTTTATCAACGGAATTATGCTTGACGGCAAGAAATCCGTTGCAGAAACAGTAATGTACAGTGCTTTGAAGATCGCCGAAGAGAAAACCGGTAAAAAAGGTATCGAGATTTTCGAAGAAGCGATCGAAAACGTCAAACCTCTGATGGAAGTTAAAAGCAGACGTGTCGGTGGAGCCACTTATCAGGTTCCTATTGAGGTAAGACCTGTACGACAGCAAGCGCTCGCGATACGCTGGATCATTGACGCCGCCAGAAAGAGAAATGAAAGAACGATGGCCGCACGCCTTGCTAACGAGCTTATGGAGGCAGCCGAAAAGAGAGGTGCCGCTTACAAGAAGAAAGAGGATACCTACAAAATGGCAGAGGCGAACAAAGCTTTCGCCCACTACAGATGGTAGGCGATTCGGACTCCCGAAATCACCTTCTATCCAAGCAGGCTCTGCCTGTTTGGGCATTTTTAAACTTCACTTCGCTATAATCACGACAAAATTTACCAATGCTTAAAGGAAACAACGATGGCACGAAAAACACCTATTGAACGTGTACGAAACATCGGTATCGCCGCTCACATCGATGCCGGAAAAACCACCACTACCGAGCGTATTCTTTTCTATACCGGGCTTTCTCATAAAATTGGAGAGGTTCACGACGGCGCTGCTACAATGGACTGGATGGAGCAGGAGCAAGAGCGCGGTATCACCATCACCTCTGCGGCTACAACATGTTTTTGGAAGAATCATCAGATAAACATCATCGACACACCGGGCCACGTCGACTTTACGATCGAAGTTGAACGTTCAATGCGTGTTCTTGACGGTGCAGTTGCTGTTTTTTGTGCCGTCGGCGGTGTTCAGCCCCAATCTGAAACAGTTTGGAGACAGGCAAACAAATATGGCGTTCCGAGAATGGCTTTCGTCAACAAAATGGATCGTATAGGCGCAGATTTCTTCGAAGTAGAGAGACAGATAAAAGAGCGTCTTAAATCAAACGCCGTTCCTATTCAAATCCCTATCGGAGCCGAAGATGACTTCCAGGGTGTGGTTGACCTGGTTGAGATGAAGGCTATCATTTGGGAAGATGAAGGCTTCGGTCAGAAATATGAAATTACAGATATACCTGCAGATCTTGTTGACAAAGCGAATGAGTACCGCGAAAAGCTAATAGAAGCCGTCGCAGAGACGAGTGAGGAGCTGATGGAGAAGTACTTTGGCGGCGAAGAGCTTACTGTTGAGGAGATAAAAAATGGTATCAAGCAGGCGACTCTTGATATGACAATGGTACCGATGCTCTGCGGAACAGCCTTTAAGAACAAAGGTGTTCAGCCTATGCTCGATGCGGTCGTAGATTATCTGCCTGCGCCGACTGAGGTTAGAAACATTCATGCCGAAGATCTTGAAGGAAATCCTGTAGAGGTAGACTCTACCGATGACGGCCCGTTTGCGGCACTTGCTTTCAAGATTATGACTGACCCATTCGTCGGGCAGCTTACATTTATTCGTGTCTATCGCGGAGTGATAGATGCGGGAAGCTATGTGTACAACTCGACAAAAGGGAAGAAAGAGCGAATCGGGCGCCTTCTTCAGATGCATTCAAACAAGCGAGAAGAGATCAAAGAGATCCACGCCGGTGAGATCGGCGCATGCGTAGGACTTAAAAACACATTGACCGGAGACACTCTTTGCGATGAGAAGGAGAAGGTGATTCTTGAGCGTATGGAATTCCCAGATCCGGTTATCTCTGTTGCTGTAGAGCCCAAGACTAAAGCAGATCAAGAGAAGATGTCTATAGCGCTTCAAAAGCTTGCAGAAGAGGACCCGAGCTTTAGAGTCCACACCGATGAAGAGAGCGGTCAAACAATTATATCAGGTATGGGTGAGCTTCACCTCGAGATTCTTGTTGATCGTATGATGCGCGAATTTAAAGTCGAAGCCGAAGTAGGTCAGCCGCAAGTTGCCTACCGCGAGACTATCAAAATGCCTGTTGAGCAGGAGTACAAGTATGCCAAGCAGTCAGGCGGACGCGGTCAGTACGGCCATGTATTCCTTAAGCTTGAGCCGATGGAGCCAGGAAGCGGTTACGAGTTTGTAGACGCTATCAAAGGGGGTGTGGTTCCAAAAGAGTTCATACCTGCTGTTGACAAAGGTGTTCAGGAGGCTATGCAAAACGGAGTTCTTGCGGGTTACCCCGTAGAGGATGTGAAAGTTACACTATATGACGGTAGCTACCACGACGTTGACTCTTCCGAGATGGCGTTTAAGCTTGCCGGCTCTATGTGTTTTAAAGAGGGGGCAAAAAAGGCTAACCCGGTAATTCTTGAACCGATTATGAAGGTTGAAGTAGAGATACCAGAAGACTATATGGGTGATGTAATTGGTGACCTCAATAGAAGACGCGGTCAAATTAACAGTATGGAAGATCGCCACGGTAATAAGATCGTCAACGCTTTCGTTCCTCTTGCGGAGATGTTCGGCTACTCAACAGATCTTCGCTCGGCAACACAAGGTCGCGGAACATATGCTATGGAGTTTGACCACTATGAAGAGGTGCCTAAGAATGTAGCTGACGAAATAATTAAAAAGAGAAACGGTTAATATTTTTTCTGCAAAAGAGGGGCCGATCTAAGCCCCTCTCCGCTGAGTCTTCTCCTTTATAGACCCCGTAGCTCAGCTGGATAGAGCGTCGGATTCCTAATCCGAAGGCCGCGCGTTCGAATCGCGCCGGGGTCACCACCCTGTACCAAGTTAAAATAGAAAAGTTAAAAGTTATTTTGTAAGCAAATCTTTCTCCCCTACGGTATAATCCTAACTATGAATCACTCAACAATCAAAATTTTCGAATCGATAAAGAGAGACTCTTTGGAGAGTCTCAAAGAGCTTTTGGAGCAAGGCTGCGACCCAAACAGTGAGGATGAAGAGGGAAAACCGCTTCTATTAATAGCAATAAAGAGCGGCGCATCAAAAGAGGTTGTAGAGCTTCTGTTGGAGTATGGAGCCAATCTCGAATGGACGACTCCTGAAGGTGTGAGCCTCCTTGATGAAGCGGTGGAGTGCAACAGAATCGATCTGGCTGAGCTTTTTATAGAAAAGGGGATGGACCCATCCGTTACGAAACGAAAAAGCGGTATGACCGTTACTATGCTCGCCGCCTCTTTTGACTATGTCGATATGCTGGAACTTCTTTATGAAAAAGGAGCCGATATTTTTGCGGTAGACGAGATAGGACTTAGTGCAGCCGACTATGCCAGAAAACTTGGAAGAGGCAGAGCCAGGACCTGGCTTGAAGAGAAGATGGCAAATCCATTTTGAGACAAGAGATAGTATGAGAAAGAGTATACCGGACCTGAATGGCAAGAGAGTTCTGCTATATGGCAAGAATAGAACTTTGAGCAGTGAAGATATGGAGCTTTTTTTAGATAGTGTCGGTGCTACACTTGCCAAGGATGAGAGTGACGAAGATATCGGTTTAGTGATAAGAGGTAGGCTGATGAACCCTGTAGAAGAGAGCCTATGTGACGAGATGGAGCGCAAAGGGGTATCTGTTGTCGATATAGAGACTCTCGAAAACCACTACGCATCAACTATAGATAAAGATGTGCTTCTTGGAAGCCTTAAAATTTTCAGAAACCGTGAACGAATCATAAAACTGCTTCACAATAGATCTATAAGCGATGACCTATTTTGCGAAATTTTAAAACTTTACGATTGGGAAGGCAAGGGCCCTTTTGAGAGTGACGAGAATAGAGATATAGCAGGTACCATGGTGGCCCGCTTCTATAAAGATATTGAGAGGAACCATAATATCGAGTTTTCACCGGTGGGACCGTTTTTGGTAGCGGCCGAGTCTGAAAATGTGAGTCTGCTCGAAGCTATATATATGATACCGGATTATGAGATCACTCAAAGAAGCAAAGATTACTGGATGCCTTCTACGCTCCATGAAGCTCTGCTTGTAAACCCGAACTTGCCAAAATCGATAGTTGAGAGTTTCGCAAAAGGGGATAATGAGAGAAAGCTCTCTTTTGCGGCTGCTCACCCTAACCTCTCTGAGGGGATGCAAAGAGAGCTTGCGGCTACAAAGATTGAAAAGGCTCTTGAAGGGTTGGCAAAAAATCGCTCATTGACAAAGGATCTATATGATCTCTTTTATGAAAGCGAAGATGAGAAGATAAAATGTACACTGCTTAAGTATCAGCCTCTTGCGCACAGCATATTTTCCGAGCTAAAAAGTTATAGCAAAGAGTCTAAAAGAGCTATAGGGGGCAATATCCATCTAAAAGAAGAGGATGCTTTGAAGCTTTTTGAGTCTGGCGATATCGATGTTATAGAGGCTATGGCTAAAAATGAGGCTCTTACAGCAACTTTATATGAGAAGATCGAATCTACGGGCCAAAAGGAGCTTTTAAAACTATTGGCGGCCAATCCGTCAGTAGAAGGAAAGCTTCTTAGGAGGCTTCTTAAAATTAGAGACAAGGAGCTCTATATAGCCATTGCCGCAAACCCTTCGACTCCAAAAGAGGTGCTATCAAACTTTTCAAAAATAAAAGATAGAGATATAGCAGCTGCACTCGCTTCCAACCCCTCTACACCGATAGAGATTCTGCTTGGTTATCAGATGGATGCTGAACTTTCAAATATTTTGAAAAGAAATGAGGCTTTCGGCGACTACATAAAAGAGAGTATCGGATGGCAATGATGAGACCGGAAGAGTTAAAAGATGCTTTAAAGCATCTTGTGGCGCAGAGGGTTCCTATATTTTTGTGGGGTGCGCCGGGGATCGGGAAATCTTCTATAGTGCGGCAGATAGCGAAAGAGCGAGAAATAGGCTTTATCGATCTTCGTCTCTCTCTTCTTGATCCTACAGATTTGCGCGGTATTCCCTTTTTCGACCAGGAGAGCAAAAAGGCTCTTTGGGCCTCTCCGGCATTTTTGCCCGACGGCAGCGAACCGGAGGGGATTCTTTTTTTAGATGAGCTTAACACGGCTGCGCCGATGGTGCAGGCGAGTGCTTATCAGTTGATACTCGACAGGCAGATAGGTGAGTATAGATTGCCTGACGGTTGGGCAATAGTGGCGGCGGGCAATAGAGAGGCAGACAGGGGTGTGGTTTTTAGAATGCCGGCACCTTTGGCCAACAGATTTGTTCATCTTGAGATGGAGATAGATGCCAAGCAGTGGGGAAGATGGGCCGTAAAAGAGGGGTTTGACCCGTCGGTAGTAGGCTTCATATCAGCAAGGCCGGATGCTCTTTTTAAATTTGACGCCAAATCTTCCCATAGAAGTTTTGCAACTCCAAGAAGCTGGGAGTATGTAGACAAAATTTTGAAGTCGGCTCCAAAACCGGAGCATCTGATGCCATTAATAGCAGGGAGTATAGGGGAGGATCTGGCAGCGGAGTTTCTTAGTTGGAGAGAGGCGGCATCGAAGCTTCCCGACCTTGATGACATTTTACAAGGAAAGGGGAGTGTTGTACCTGAGGATACCAACGCTCTACATGTTCTTTCGGCTATGATTCTAAAGAGGGTTGGGCCCGATATCTCTAAAGAGATGCTCGACAATCTGCTCAAATATCTGCTCGAAATTCCGGGGGAGTTTTCTGTTATGATAGTAGCAG
>JAKIUX010000028.1 GCA_021647345.1 Hydrogenimonas sp. | reverse complement strand
GGCTTCTGCCTTTGCTGTCTCCATATCGTAGAGGCGAGATGGCCTATTTTATATATGATGAGTTTGCAAACAAGATACGCGGCCAAGATGGAGGATACAAAATGGTCGAAAGCGCCGAAGATATGTTAAAAGTCTACAACGAAGATAGATTCGACCCTATAGACGGAACGTTGATAAAGGTAGCCGACAACATAGGTGCATTCATTGAAGCGGCAGCCTCAATAAGAAACGGTGTCAATCCCCCATCTTTGATCGAAGCGAAAAGCACTCTTTTGAAAAAGTACAAAAACTACTCTATCTTCGGCATAGATGTAGAGAAGATCCTAATGGGGCTTGAAGGGTGAGGATTTACTCTTTGGTTATCTTTGTGTCGCAAAATTCTATTTTTCAGAGAGTTTTATTTCAAAAATGGTTGGGGCGGCAGAGGTTCTTGTAGGATTTCCGAGCGGCCCTCGCGAAGATTGTAACGGGTGTGCGGGTTGTTTTGGCTATATTCAGTACCCTCTTTTTATGACGCGGATTAAAAGCAAATAGCATCTCAAACTCTTCTCCGCTGCAGCCGACTCTTTTTGGTATATCCCAAAATAGATCGAAGCCGAGTCTGTTTGCGCGCTGGAGCTTTTGAAGGTCCGAAAAGAGACCGTCAGATATATCCATTGCGCAGTTTACGTAGGGTGCGACTCTGTAGAAGAAACTATCTCTCAAAACAGGCGATATTAGTCGCGAAGAGCTATTGATTTTGATGCCGCGCAGAACTCTTTTTAGATCACGAAGCACCCCACCAAGATTTCCGGTATATGCAAGCAGGTCACCCTCTCTCATTCCCTCTCTTGTAACAGGCTTTTTTGACTCGGCAAGTATGGTAACGGAGATATCGAGCTTTATATTGGCGATCGTATCACCGCCTATAATTTCAACACCGAACTCTTCGGCACTCTCGATGAATCCTGAAGCCAGCTCACTCATCTGCTCTTTGGTGAAACTTTTAGGCATCGCTACTGTCAGCAGCGCATACTTTGGTTTGGCATTCATCGCGATGGAGTCGGAGATATTCACAAGCATAGCTTTTTTTGCGATCTGCCGCAGACTCATCCACTCTCTTTTGAAGTGGACATTTTCGAAAAAGGCATCCTGACTTACGCACAAATCGCCCAAAACGGCAGCGTCATCACCGATAAAGCGGCTCTTTTTAAAACACTTTATAAAATAATCTTCTTTATTCATAGGTGAGATTATACCATTCATAGATAAGCAACTGTGAAAAGTTTTGTAACACGCAAGCAGATGTGAGCGAATCTTTTAGAGAAGATTAAAGTTAATTATAGAGTTCGATATGTATAATTGACCCATATTCCCATGCCACATTACAAAGGATGCGTCTCAATGAGTATAAAGATACATAAATACGATGTTGTGATTGTCGGTGCCGGACTTGCCGGACTGGCAGCCGCAAGGGAGCTTCAAAGAGCGGGCAAGAGCGTTGCCGTACTTACTAAACTGCACCCGCTTAGAAGCCACTCGGGAGCGGCACAGGGGGGTGTCAACGCCGCCCTCAGCGAAGATGACGATATAGAGCTGCATATGTTCGATACTATCAAAGGAAGCGACTATCTTGCTGACCAGGATGCTGTCGAACTTATGTGTTCCAAAGCGCCGGAGACGATACGCTGGATAGCAAACAGCGGCGCTGCTTTCAGCAGAAAAGAGGATGGCACCATTGCCCAAAGGCCGTTTGGCGGGCAGTCTAAGCCAAGGGCCTGCTACGCTAAAGATAGAACCGGCCTGACACTTCTTCAGACAATATATGAGCAGGCCGACCGCGAAAACGTCAAGTTTTTCGACGAGTGGTATGTAGCCGACATAGTCTATGAAGATGGAGTAGTCAAAGGTGTAGTTGCCTACAACATAAGAGATCTTGAACCGGCTATATTTAACGCCAAAGCGACGATGTTTGCCACCGGCGGATACGCAAGAGCTTTTAAAATCAGTTCGAACGCTCACGCAAATACCGGCGATGGCCTCTCAATTGTAGCTCGACACGGACTTCCTCTTGAAGATATGGAATTTGTTCAATTCCACCCAACCGGACTTGCCGGTAGCGGTATTCTTATCTCGGAGGCTGCACGCGGTGAAGGAGGAAGGCTCTACAACAGTCTCGGAGAGCGGTTTATGCAGAAGTACGCTCCCGAAAAGATGGAGCTGGCGCCGCGGGATGTAGTCAGCCGCGCGATCACACAGGAGATACTCGAGGGGCGCGGCGTGGGGCCGAACAAAGATGCGGTAGCCATAGACCTCACCCACCTTGGAGAAGAGCTCATCATGGAGAGGCTGCCGGAGCTGCGAGACCTGGCCATAACATTCCTTGGCCAAGATATGATAAAAGAGCCTATCCACATTGCCGCCACCGCTCACTACTCCATGGGAGGCATTCCGTGCGACATAGACGGCCATGTAAAAAAGAGCCCGAAAGAGATTGTAAGGGGCTTCTACGCCGCTGGTGAGTGTGCGTGCGTAAGCGTACACGGCGCCAACAGACTCGGTGCGAACTCGCTTCTTGAAGCGCTCTTTTTCGGTCGCCACGTAGGTACACATATCGTAGAAGATCTTGAGAGCGGAAAGCTTGAGTGTCACGCGGTATCTGAGAGCGATGCCGATACAATGCTAAAAGAGATAGCCTTCTGCATGAACAACAACGGTACAGAATCGGTACCTAAGCTTCGATCGGAACTGCAAGAGAGCATGATGGCCAATGCAGGAGTCTTCAGAACCGAAGAGACCCTTTTGAAGCAAAGAGCGATACTTGCCGAGCTTAAAGAGCGTTACAAAAATATCCGTATAGATGACAAGAGCAAAATTTTCAATACCGATCTGCAAGAGGCTATAGAGTTTGGCCATATGCTCGACTACTCAACATTTATAGTAGAAGGAGCAATTGCAAGAAAAGAGAGCCGCGGAGCTCACTATCGAGACGACTATCCGAAAAGAGACGACGAAAACTTCCTTAAGCACACATTTGCAACTATGAATGAAGAGGGAGGCATAGAGATCGAGTACGGCGATGTGGTTCTCGGCAAGTTCGAACCTCAAGAGAGAAAATATTAAGGATGGGCGATGAGCAGTGAAAGAATAACCAAAAAATTGACATTTAAAACCTTCCGATTTAATGCGGAGACAGATTTTCTTCCATACTTCAAGACCTATGAGATGGAGGTTGGAAAAGATGAGCTGGTTCTCGATATATTGAACCGCATAAAGTGGGAGTTTGACGGAAGTTTCAGCTATAGAAGAAGCTGCAGGCACGGTATCTGCGGAAGCTGTTCCATTAAAGTCAACGGTAAGCCTGTACTATCGTGCAAGCAAAACGTATGGGAGCTTGTAGATATCTTTAAAACAGATACGCTTCTTCTTGAGCCTCAAAGCAAGAAACGAGTCGTTAAAGATATGATAATTGACAAAAAAGATTTCTGGAGCAAGCACGAGAAGCTCAAGCCCTACCTTGTAGCGGAGATAGATGAACATCCTAAAGAGGAGATAAAGGTCTCCCCGCACGAAGCTGAACAGCTTCTTGAAGCCGACTACTGTATACAGTGCGGAAACTGCTACTACGCATGTCCGGTTGTAGATGTAAATGAGGAGTATTTCGGCCCCGCACAGTTTGCTAAAGCTTACAGATTTAACGCAGACGTAAGAGACAACGCGAAGCGAGAGCGGCTCGAAAAGGTTAGAGAGATGGGGCCAGGCGTTTGGGATTGTGTCAAGTGTTTCGAGTGTGCCGAGGCATGCCCCAAAGATGTAGACCCTATCGGAAAGATTACAAAACTGCACAACCAGATCTTCGAAGAGGGACTGGCGCAAGATAATGTCGCTACAAGACACGCTGTCGGCTTCAAGCACTCAATCGTCAAGCACGGACTTCTGGATGAAGGAGAGCTTGTACGCTACTCTGAAGGAAATCTCGGTGTATTAAAACATATGCCTGAAGCGATAGCTATGTATAAAAAAGGCAAGATTGTAATGCCTTGGAATATGCCCAAATCTGAAAAACTTGACGAGATAAAAACTCTTGTCAAAAGCTCATCGAAAGTTAAATTTTAAAGGGGACGAAAATGGCAGAACTTAAATATGCACTATATACAGGTTGTACAGCGAGAGAATCGACCCCTGAGCTGCTTATGTCTACTTTGGCTGTAGCCAAAAAGCTTGGAATAGAACTGGTGCTTCTGGATGAAGCAAGCTGCTGCGGCGCAAGTCACCTGCAGGATTTCGACGATTTCCTCTCACTTGTACTTAATGCAAGAAATATCTGTTATGCAGAGAAGCAGGGGCTTAATATGGTCACCATATGCAATACCTGCCAGCTCAATACCGTAATGACAAAAGAGAGGCTCGACAGTGACGAAGACCTAAAGTCTCAAATTAACGAAAAACTTGCCGAAGTGGGGTTGGAGTACAAAGGGACAAGCTCCGTTCGGCACTTTCTTTACGCTATAATCGACGACTACGGACTCGATAAGCTTGCCGAAAAAGTTGAAAAACCGCTCGATGACTTCAATATCGCCGCATTCTACGGATGTCACAATATACGCCCCAGCCATCTTCACAGAAAACATAATAGTGTAGAGATGGATGTTGGAGAGGGCGGAGGCGAGGAAGCCTTCAGCAAAGAGCCTCTTATGAGCAAATTTAATGGTAGTGAAAACCCTTACAACCCCTCTTCTCTCGATAAAATTATCGAGGCTTTAAAAGGCAAGAGTGTAGATTACGAAAGCAAAAACAAATGCTGCGGTTTCCATGCAGACCTGCAGGCTCCCCATACCGCTCACAAACTTACCGGTACGGCTCTTTTGGATGCCATGGACAACGATGCAGATATGATGGTAACCCCCTGCCCTCTTTGCCATCTAAATATGGATGTCAAGCAAAGCGCCGTAGCCAAAGAGATGGGAAGAGATATAAAACTGCCTGTCCTGCATCTTCCGCAGCTTATCGGGCTTGCTCTTGGAATCGACCCCAAAGAGCTTGGAATTCAGCACAACGTTACTGAGCCTGAGTTTGTATAAAGCCTGCGCCTTTGGGCGTAAGCTTCAGCGATCTTTAAATAAAAGCTGAAATAGGATAAATTTTATCTTCTTTAACATCGAAGTCGATAGAATATGGCCGAAACATCAAAAAAGAAGGAGAAGAAGATGCCTAAAATCAATAGATATGTAGATATAGATACAGTAGAGAGAGAGGCGAAAAAAGATTACATAGACCGCCACTCTCCTTTCATATATTGCGACTCTACAGCAAAAAAGGGAGAAAAGTTCCCAGTTCGCGTAGTAATGGGGAAAGAGTATACTCATCCGGATGATCCTGACCATTTCATCGAGAGCATCCGTCTCTTCAACGGCGAGACACTTCTTGGCGAAGTTACTTTCACTGCAGGAATGCTCGGCGGCGAAGGACACAAGGGGCACGCTGAAGTTACTTTCAATATTGTACCGACTACAAACAAGCTCAATCTTGTTGCTCAGGCTTACTGCACAAAACACGGCCTTTGGGAGAATGAGCCTGTAACCGTAGATGTTACGGAGTAACTCTTAAATCTGCAATAAAAAGGGCGCTTTATGCGCCCTAACCTCTTTTTAACCCCTTTTAATCTACACTATCATCCATGAACAGACTCTATAACGCTTTGCAACTCAAAAGGCTATACCAATTGAAAGAGTTGGGTGTAAGCTACGTACCATTAATAGAGAAGAGGAGCGGACCCGCCACAACTCTGCCAAACGATCTTGGCGCTCTTGAAAAGATTGTATCTGAATGCAGGTTGTGCCCTCTTAGCAAAACGAGAACAAAAACGGTATTTGGAGAAGGTAATATTCATGCTTCACTTATGTTTGTCGGAGAGGGACCAGGTGCACAAGAAGATATTAGCGGTAGACCTTTTGTTGGCAGGGCTGGAGATCTCTTGACAAAGATGATAGAGAATGCCATTGAGATACCAAGAAGCAGTGTATATATTGCAAATATTGTCAAGTGCCGACCTCCAAACAACAGAGTACCGACACCGGAAGAGGCATACACCTGTCTTCCATACCTGATGAAACAGTTGGAGATTGTTTCGCCAAGAGTGGTTGTCGCTCTGGGGGCGACTGCCTACCACTATCTAACAGGCGACAAGAGCGGCATAACCAAAGTTAGAGGAGAAATTATAGATATGGGAAGCTACCGCATAGTGCCTACATACCACCCCAGCTATCTGCTAAGAAATCCGTCCGCAAAAAAAGAGGTCTACCAAGACCTTCTCAAGATAAAGAGGCTGCTATGCGAAAAGTGATATCGGCACTTCTTTTATATTCTCTTTTGAATGCCCAGATACAGCTTCTTTCGCCTATCCCCCTCCCCTCTACAGTTATAGTGGACCTCGATGTAAACGACTATTCAAAAGTTGAGCTCGAGCAGCTTTTGCAGGAGGGGCAGATCTTTACCTTCCTCGCCAAATCAAAAGATGTTAACGATACCGAGCTCGCCGCTATCAGGCAGAGTTACATGACACTCTTTAATATAAGAGAGAAGATATACTCTTCGGAAGCTTTCAGAGTAGCCTTTATAGTGCCCTATAAAGTGATAGGCAAATATGCATATACCACCTCAAACTCAGCACTTGCTTATCTGCTAAATAGAAAAGTTCCTTTCAAAATGGAGCTTCTGCCTATTGAAAATGAGAATAACGAAACTTTACGAAGCGCACTACAGAGTGTCGAGGCGAGCTCCTACGATCTTGTAGTAGCGCCGGTAACTCAGAGAGCCGCAAAATATATATGTGCGCAGAGTCTCGATAGTGAAGTTTACATTCCTACTCTGCATAGAAGCAGACTTGAGTGCGCAAACAGTATGGTAAGCTTCGGAGGTATTGACTATGCCGCTCAGATAGAGGTACTTTCGAGACTTGTAGAAAAGAATGCAACCACTATAACGGTTTCCGACACCTCTTCTATATCTAAAATGCTCTCTGCGATGGTAGGGTCTACGGTAGATGTAAACAAGAGTCTGATACTCAATAGAAGCGGCTACTACAAAGATCTTATAGAACGGCACGAAGATCTGAATCAATCTACCATATTTTTGAATACGCCTGTAGTCAAAAGCAGTCTCTTTCTTTCGCAGCTGACGCTTGCAGACTATAAGCCGCTGCAGGTTCTAAGCACGCAGATAAACTACTCGCCACTAATTCTTACGCTTACGCAGTATCACGACAGGGAGAATATGGTTTTGGCAAGCTCTATTGGAACGCTCGATTCTACCCTGACTGAGAATATATCTCTCATAAACCAAGATGTTCGCTTCAACTGGCTAAACTATGCCACAGTAGCGGGACTTGATTACTATTTTAGTGAAAAAACGGGAGAGAAGAGGCTCGCGCAAGAGAGGTTCAAAAACGGTACACTACAGTATGATATTAAACTATATGAAGCAGGGCTCTACCGCTTTATACCAAAAGAGCTACCTCCCGCTCCTGATGAGAATTTAACAGAAATATATTATGATGAAGATATTGAGGAGCCAAGCGTTTACGATACGATCCAGCTTGACATGAGCGAGTAGATACGGCTTGGAATCTTCGCCGGCCTCCCATCTTTTACGAAGGCGAGCCGGATTCTCATCTCAAAAAGCGGCTCTTGCTCTTTTAAAACCCTCTGCTTTAGAACAATAGAAGCTCCCCTCTTCTCTTCAAGCTTCGTTTCAACATCTAACATATCGCCAAGAGCCGCCGGCTTAATATACTCAGCTTCCAGACTCTTTACCACAAAAAAACCGTCATCGCCTTGCGGAGAGAGTCCGTTTTTCAAAAAAAGCTCACTCCTGGCCCTTTCGCAAAACTTTAAATAGTTCGCGTAGTAGACTATACCCGCTGCATCAGTATCTTCATAATAGACCCTTATCTTCATGCTCTAACCCCCGAATAATCCGACTCT
>JAKIUX010000027.1 GCA_021647345.1 Hydrogenimonas sp. | reverse complement strand
GGCTTTTTGCCGGGAAGGGTCTTTAAGAAAGCGGTCAAGTTTCGTACCTCTTCGGTCGAGAGGTCGAAACCGAGATTGTGGTACGCCATCTTCTGCAGAGCAAGCTCGAGTGTAGGGACGCTTCCGTCGTGAAAGTATGGAGCGGTAAGTGCTATATTTCTTAGCGTAGGGACTTTGTAGACATTTTTATCTTCCGGAGTTTTTGTAATGTCGTAACGGTCTGGATAGCCCTCTTTCCAGGGGTATGGAAATATCAGTCCCATCTTCTGAAAGCTGTTGCCGCCTATATTTATGCCGTTATGGCAAGTGGCGCAGCCAAGAGTTTTAAATAGCCTATATCCACGCTTTTCGCTCTCGTTAAGGTCAACCTCTTTGCGAAGGTATAGATCGAACTTGCAATCTGGTGTAAAAAGAGCCTTTTCAAACTCCGCTATGGCGTCGAGAGCATCTTCGTGGGTCGGCTCTCTTTTATATATTTCGAGAAAGGCTTTGCGGTAGTAGCCGTTCCCTTTTAAATACCTCTCTATATCCTCTGCTACCATGCCCATCTCGACGGGGTTGTGAAGCGGACCGTTTGCTTGCTCTTTGAGGTCTTTGGCCCTTCCGTTCCAAAACTGCCTAAAGTTGAAGTAGCTATTGTATACGGTTGGTGCGTTGACATTTCCTGCAGCACCGTGCACTCCTATAGAGACAGGTCTCGGGTCGGCGCCGCCGTGTTCGAAGCTGTGGCAGCTGACACACGCTACACTCTTGTCAGACGAAAGCTGCGGATCCATAAAGAGAAGTTTGCCAAGCTCCGCCTTTTTCTGGTTATAGGCTATGGTTCTGGGTATAGGTTTTATCGGTTCTGTAGCGATAGCCGCAACCGTAAGGGCGACAAGCGCCGCTATCGATCTGATCAATATATTCATACTCTCCATTTTAGCACAATAGTTACGGGCTCTTAGCCGTTAAAAAGCTATCTTCTTGCAAGATTTAGAAATCTCTTTAGCGATCTTTTCTCTCTCCATCCTATCTTGTAGTAGATTAGATTTAGGTAGTCTATAAGCTCACTCTCGGTTATTCCGTGAATTGCAGCTTTCCTTTTCAGGATATATCGGGGAACTCTCTCTTTTTTTAAGTGAAACTCTTTCGTAAGTTTTTTGATGCGTCTGAAGTGACGCCTGTTCGAGCAGAGTCTGGCGAAGACGAAAGGGAGGTTCTCTCTCTTTTTCCATTCGGCGGCAAGATCTACGGCGTCAATCCCTTGGAGGTGAAGACGAAGAGCTTTGTCTCCAATAACAACCCTTCCTTCGAGCTTCAAAACCTTTGCAAGAGCGTTGGAGGTGTCTGACTCTCTATCTTTTTCGAATGAACCGGGCAGAAGCAGAACGCTCCTAACCTCTCCGTCGGCTATGATGCCCATGTCGGTGCATCTAAGAGATCTGCTCTTTATGCTCGAGACGACGGCTGCATCTATTCTTCCGCTTTTGAAAGCACGGTTTATTCCTGAAGGTACGGAGCCGTGTCTTTGCCATGCGCTCTTCTCCGAAGAGCTTCTAAGGCGCCTCTTTAGAAACATATGAAATGGGAGCAGGTTGAGGTAGTCGATTTTTCCGAAAATCATGGGCGCATTATACCCTGTGTGCTATAATCTTGCAAAATATAGAAGGAGTAAGCGATGGTAAAAGTAGAGTTTCTCGGACCCATCGGAAAGAGCCCCATAGAGGTGGAAGCCTCTACGCTTGCGGAGCTTGCCGAAATACTTAAAAAGGATCCGGAAGTCGCTGTATGGCTGGAGCAGTCGGCAGTCGCCGTCAACGACAGGATGGTCGAGAGCCTCGAGGTTAAACTGGACTCCGGCGACAGAGTCTCTCTTCTTCCTCCCGTATGCGGCGGTTGAGCGATGGTTCTGGTCTACGACGGTCCAATAGATGTAGAGTCTCTTTTGAGCCGCTGGTACACAGCGGAGCACAACAGCAACTACGGAGCTATGGTCACTTTTGTAGGAACGGTAAGAGAGGAGAACGGCATAGAGGCGCTCAGTTTCGATATTTACAGGCCTCTGCTCGAAAAGTGGTTCAAAGGGTGGAAAGATAGGCTCGAAAAGGAGGGGGCGCTTCTTGCCATGGCCCATAGTGAAGGGGATGTGCCGGTACATACATCCTCTTTTGCCTGTGCAATATTCAGCCCTAAGCGCCGAGTCGCCCTCGAGATGCTCGATGCCTTCGTGGAGGATTTCAAAGCGAACGCTCCGATATGGAAATATGATGTAATAGACGGTAAGCGTATCTATGCGGCTGAGCGCTCAACCCCCATGGCCGGCAGCGGTCTCTTGGCGAAGGGGTGAATATGGGTTTTACTTCTTATGAAGAGTCATTGCGCATGGTCGAATCTTTAAAGATCGAGCCGGTTGGCGTAAGAAAGCTTCCTCTTGTAGAGGCTCTTGGGTATGTGTTGGCAGAAGATATAGTCGCTTACGAGAATTCGCCCAGATACCCCACATCGGCTATGGACGGTTACGCCATATTAGGGGAAGATCAGTCGAAGGGGAGTTTGAAGATAGTCGAAATAAATCCGGCAGGAAGCGATACGGATGGGCTGGAGGTGCTGCCAGGCACCGCCATAAAGACATTTACCGGTGCTCTTATGCCAAAAGGTGCCGACACTCTGATACCTATAGAGAATGTAACGGTAGATGGTTCGACAATCAAGATAGAAGAGCCTGTGCCGACAGGGTTTGCGGTTAGGCCGATTGGTGAGAATTTCAAGAGAGGCGAGGTGCTGATACCGAAAGGGAGCACCATAGATTTTGCGGAAATCGGCGTCATGGCCAGCCTCAACATTGTCTATGCACCGGTGTACCAGAGGCCTAAAGTGGCTATTTTAGCCACAGGAAGCGAAGTTCTCGAACTTGGCGAGTGCAGCGACAACCCGGCGAGAATCAGAAGTTCGAACAACTATACCCTTGAAGCGCTGGTGATAAAGCACGGCGGCGAACCGATACAGCTTGGAAGTGTGCATGATGAGAGATCGGCCATAGTTGATGCTTTAAAAAGTGCTCTAAAGAGCGCCGACATCGTCGTGACCACAGGGGGAGTCAGCGTAGGAGACTACGATTTCGTCAAAGATGTGGTGCGAGACGAGCTTGGATGTGAAGTTGTGTTCAAAGGGGTTCGCATAAAGCCGGGGCAGCATATCATGCTGGCAAAAAGAGGAGAGAAGTTTATAGTGGCACTTCCCGGCTTCGCTTACTCCTCTACCGTCACTTTTTTGCTCTATGTTCTTCCGATTCTATACCGCATGAAGGGGAGCAGCTACAGAGTTCCGGTTGTTAGCGCGACTCTTAAAGAGGGGTTTCGTAAGAGGGCGAAGGGTAAAACCGAGTTTGCAGTATGCAATCTTCGCATAGAGGATGGAGAGTACTTCTGCGATTTCGAGGGGATAAGAGGCGGCAGCAGTGCCATAATGACCAATCTTTTGGGAAATACCGGACTTTTATGGCTCGATGAGAGCGAAGGCGACAAAGAGGCAGGTGAGAGGGTGAGGGTTGTAAGGCTCGACTGATCGCCCTTCGCCCCTTTTTATCTTAAAAGCATCATGCAGCGACCCGGCCCTGCTCAGGCCGCGAAACGGAGCCTCCGATGTGACACTCCTCTACTTTTTTAGAAATGTTTTTATAACATCCTCTTCCACGATCTCGTTGTCGAATTTGACAACTATTATCTCTTCGGTTTCGTTAAGGTAGAAGTCGGTAACGCCGTTTATCAGCTTCAGCCCATCCATCTTCTCTTTGTCGTATTCACTGAAAGGGAGGAAGATGTTGTCTCTAACGCCGGGGCTTCTCATTGTATATATCCACACCGCCCAGAAGATAGAGACCAATAGAACGAAAGATGATACCCCAGCCGCACCGAAGTGCTGGTATAGCCAGCCTCCTATGGCGCCGCCCAGAAATATGCCGATGTAGGCGAATGTATTGGCGACACCCAGAGCGGCTCCTTTTTGGTGAACTTTTGCAAATTTGCTTACAAAGCTTTGCAGTAGCGGCTCGAACATATTAAAGCCTATGAAGAAGAAGACTGCGCCTACAGCGAACCAAAGGATCGAGTCGCTCCACCCCATGAGTGCGAATGAGGCGGCTATGAAGCCTATAGAGACAAGAAATACCTCTTTGCCTTTGCCGTACTTCTCGCCGAATACTGCCGCAGGACCCATTGCAACGATACCGAAGATTACTGCAGGCAGGTAGACCTTCCAGTAATCTTCTGCGCCCATACCGAACTTCTGCTTCATAATGATAGGGATGAGAAAGAAGGCGATAGCCATAGTAGAGCTGTGGAAAAGGAATGTTATATACATTCTGACAAGATCTTTATCTTTAAAAACATGCTTGATCTTCGCCTCCTCTACTGAGTAGCTATGCTTGATTTTGGGAGGCTCGGGAACTGCGGTAAAGAGTATGGCGAGGGCAAGCAGCGCAAGAACTGCAGTGAGCCAAAAGAGTGCGCTAACAGAGTAGAAACCGCCCACAAGGGGACCTATTATCATAGCGGCGGCGAAACTCATCGCTATAGTCATACCCATGACAGCCATAGCATGAGCGCGCTGATCTTCACGCACATGGTCGGCTATCATTGCCGTTACTACCGAGCCTATGGCGCCGGCTCCCTGTAGAAAGCGGCCAAGCAGAAGCATATAGATGTTGTCAGCCATAGCGGCTATGGCAGAGCCGGCGGCAAATATAAGAAGACCCAGAAGAAGTGTCTTTTTGCGCCCTATACGGTCGCTCAAAACTCCGAAAGGCACCTGCAGCAGAGCCTGTGTCAGAGCGTATCCGCCCACCGCTATACCGGCAAGCAGAGCCGTTCCGCCCGGAAGCTCCAGCGCATACTGCGAAAGGACCGACAGTACAATAAAAAGCCCGAAAAACCTAAGGGCGACAATGAGACTTAAAGGGAGAACCTTTCTGAAAATCTCTTTCAATTTGGATCCTTATGGTAGAATTTTGGCAAAATTATACTCCGTTTTTGATAAAGGACATAATCGTATGAAAATTATACTCGCCACTTCAAATATGGGTAAAGTAAGAGAGATAGCCGACATCTTCAAAGATGAAGAGGTGGTGCCCTACGGTGATCTGGTTTCCCCTTTTGAGATTGAAGAGAATGGGGCAGACTTTGCATCCAACGCTTTGATAAAGGCGAGAGAGGTCTATAGGAAGCTCCCTGAAAAGGAAGGAGTTTTGGTTCTTAGCGACGACAGCGGCATAAGCGTGCCTCTTCTTGGCGGCGAACCGGGAATCTACAGCGCCAGATATGCCGGCTATGGGGCGAGCGATAAAGACAACCTCTTCAAGCTGGCGGGAGAGCTTGAAAAGAGAGGTGTGAAAGAGACACCCGCTTTCTATACGGCTGCTATCGCTCTTATCTCGCCTTATGGTGATTATGTGGTGCACGGCTGGATGCATGGAAAGGTTCTAAATGAACCAAGAGGCGAAGGGGGGTTCGGTTACGACCCCCTTTTTATTCCGGAAGGGTACGACAAGACACTTGGAGAGTTAGAGCCTGAAATAAAGAGAGAGATCTCCCACAGATCTAAAGCTCTTGAGCTGGCAAGACCGATAGTGGCTATGCTAAGGAGCCTATATGAGTAATATGTATATAGAGGTCTTTACAGATGATCTGCAGAGAATATATGATGAGATACTAAAACGCCAAAGAGATCTTGGAAGCTACTACGACCTGTTGGAGTCTGGACACGCCGAGGCTGAGGAGTGGGTGGGAGACTTTCTAAGACGCCTTGAGCTTCCTCAGACCAAAGAAGCGAGAATGGCGGCGCTTACGAGGCTTATAGCTTTAAGAGAAGATGCGCTTGAGAGAGTGCTCGAGAGCGAGGGACGAAGCGAAGAGGAGATTATCGAGGCAAAAGAGATCTCTTACAAGATGGTTGCCGACTTCTATTTGAAGCGGCACTTGAAGCTTCTTGACTGGATAGAGGATGAGGCTCTTTTAACGCCATTTTACAGAGAGATCCTAAAAGAGGCGCATCGTGTCGGCGAGGCGATGAGCGGGTGGCAGAGCGCTTGGACCGCACAGATAATCCATGGCGTAAATAGAGAGCTGTATGAACTCTTTAACGGTGATGAAGAGAAGATATATGAGATGCTTGAGAGTAAAAAGCTTTTGGATGAAAGAGAAGAGGGGCGGTTGGCAGATAGGTGCTATAGCGTCTTGAGAAAGAGCAAAAAAGGGTTTAAAAGCGTTCCGTATGCGAAAGCTTTTAGAATGGAGGTGCTTGAAGTTCTCAAAAGGCTTGAGAATATGCGCGGCGTTTTGGAGCGCATGGAAGATGAGGTGTTTGGTCAGCAAAGAGAGTGGCTTGCCTATATCGATGCTCTTATAGACGCATTTTCCCATGCTGAGATAGACGGTCTTGTAAAGAGGTGGGCGGAGGTAGACAGAAAATGGATGGATATAACCGCACCTATTCAGATAGGGCATCCACTGGAGTATTATGAAGATAAATATAGAAAGGCTGTGGCTCTGGAATGGGATGTGAGGCTGGCATCTCCTAAGCTGATGCAAGAGAGTAAAATTCCTCAAAAAATATCTTCTGTGGCCAAGATTGTAGCAAGCGAGCTTGGAGGCGATGCTGAAGCTATAAACAGAAAGTGCACTAAGCAGGTTGCAAAGACGCAGTTGTATATCGGTGTGCCGGCTCTATTTTACGGAGCGGAGTTTCAAGGGCTCTTTTCTGCTCAAGTTGTTCCAAACGATACGGAGGTCAGCAGAGAGCTTGGCAAGAAAATTTTCGCTTTTGCCGACAACGTTCTTGAGTCGAAAAAGGCGCGCCCTGTAATGAGACTTGCAAGAGAGACTTTCGGAGACGACTTTGTAAGAAGACAGAGAGATCTTCTGTTTAATAGACCTGATGTGTGGCACAAGGTTTATGAAATAACAACTATAGGCCATGAGTACGGACACATCCTTTGGGTAGATGACGATACGGAAACTAAGATGAATGGCGGCGGAAACTATAAGAATGTTGAAGAGTTCAAAGCTACTGTAGGGGGACTAATGGCCTTTTTTGCCCATGAAGAGAGCGAATATAAAGATGAGGTGTTAAGAGACAGCCTATCAAGAGCCGTTAGTCTAATGAGCTGGAGAAAGAGCCCAGAAGTCGAGCCCTACTATGTAGAGGGGCTATTGCACCTTGATATACTTTTTGAAGCGGGAGTGCTGGAGTTTGACGGCAAGAAACTTCATATAGATACAGGTACAATAGCTTACGAAAAGCAGAAAAGTATTTACGAAGAGAGGTATATGCGCCTAGTTCGAGACTTCTACATACCAAAAAAAGATGCTACAGGCTATCTTGATAGATATGTAAAAAAAGAGAATGGGGTTTGGCTCCCAAAAGATGAGAAGGTACGCGCCTTTGTCGAGCATTACTGGAGCAGGTATCTTCAGATTGGTCAAGAGACAATGCCTTTTTAGGGCTCTCTTTAGCAATCTTTGTTAGTAAAAGAAAATTTTAAATACACCCTCTAAATAGTAGCCATATGCTCGCACAACAGATGAAATGTTTTCAAGGTTAGGAGTATATTTAGGCAATAAAGTCTTGAATTGAAGCAAGTTATTTTCATAGTCAAAGTTGCGTTAAAATCTTATATAGCTTACATTTGATATAATCAGCCCAAATTTCTTATTTAAAGGTTAGGTATATGCTCCTTTTCACTCCAGGCCCAACACCTGTGCCGGAAGAGGTACGGATGGCGATGGCGGGGCCGACCATACACCATAGAACACCGGAGTTTGAAGCTATATTCAAAGAGACGAGAGAGAGGCTGATGAGGCTCTTTGGGATGGATGAGTGCGTTGTTCTTGCTTCGAGCGGTACGGGTGCTATGGAGGCTTGCGTAGCTAATCTTTGCAAAAAGAAGATTTTAACTATAAACGCCGGAAAGTTCGGAGAGCGTTTTGGAAAGATCGCTGACGCTTTCGGCTTGGAGAGAGT
>JAKIUX010000026.1 GCA_021647345.1 Hydrogenimonas sp. | reverse complement strand
CAAGCCTCTCTTTTAGATCATTGCCTATCAGAGGGGAGAGCTCTCTTTTTACATATCTGTTAAGCTCACCCCTCTTATGCTTTACAAGGTGGTGGAATACCGGAGGCTTTAGGTCGGTTAGAACGGCGCGATACATAAATTCGCAAACAGCGAAATCTATGAGCTTGCACCAATCTATAGCGGCTCCGTTTTCTTCTTCCTCTATGCGGCCGAGCAGCCATGCGATTATCATTTTGTGTGACTGCTTGTCGAGTTCAACGAAATCTACAGGCCTTATCTGATCGTTCCATCTATCTATACTGGCTGTCGAGAAGAGCAGATGCAGAAATTTCGGTTCTACCATTTTTTTACTTCGCTCCTTTTTTTGAAACTATTATACCTTCTATGAAGATGATAAGAGTATAATTTCTTCAAGATTTCAAAAAGGTATGTTATGAAGCGCGATAGACTATACCCGCTCTCCCATGCACCGGTCGACTTCCATTTCAGGCAAACACCTGCAGATTTCGTAGTTACGGAGATTCCGCTATACACCTTCAGCAACGAAGGAGAGCATCTTGTGCTCAAAATTAGAAAAAAATCTCTCACCACATGGCAGATGGTGGATATTTTATCGAGCCACCTTGGCATAAAAGCCAGAGATATAGGCTATGCAGGGCTGAAAGATAAAGATGCAATGACAATTCAGTATATCTCTTTAAACAGAAAATATGAAGAGAGAGCAAAAGAGTTCTCCCACCCTCAGATAAAGGTAATTGAGAGTTTCTACCACTCCAACAAGATCAGAACAGGACACCTTAAGGGAAACCGTTTCTTCATTCGTCTTAAAAAAGTAAACCCTACTGACGCAAAGAAGATAGAGTCTCTTCTTGAGTGGATAGGCAAAAACGGCATGCCCAACTACTTTGGCTACCAAAGATTCGGCAGAGAGGGCGACAACTACAAAATCGCTCAGGAGATCATAGAGGGCAAAAGGAGAGTGCGCGACAGAAAGAGGCGCGACTTCCTCATAAGTGCTTATCAATCCCATCTTTTCAATCTATGGCTTAGCAAAAGGGTCGAGATATCGAGAATTTTCGACGGGCTGAAACTAAAAGAGCTGAAGCAGATCTTCGAGTGGAACGACGAAGTCATAAAGAAAGTAGCCGGGGAGGGACACTTTTTCAAGCTTTTTCCCGGCGATGTAGCAAGCCACTACCCGCACGGCAAACTCTTTACGATAGGTAATATAAAGAGCGAATCGAAACGGATGCAAAATAGAGAGATAAGTCCGACAGGTCCACTTTCGGGAATAAAAGTCAAGCACTCTACAGGTATAGCGTGGGAGATAGAAAAAGAGTTCATAAAAGATGTTCCCGCCCAAGGAAGCAGACGTTACGCATGGATATGGCCTGAAGATATAGAGGGAAGATACAAAGATAGAGAGGCTCACTTCGAACTAAACTTTACGCTTCCCAAAGGATCATACGCAACCGTTTTGCTCGAGATGGTTGCGAACAGGCCTATCATGGAGGATAGGTAATGAGCGGAGACTTTTTAAGATATGCAAAAGAGAGAGTCGTCGGGCAAGATAGAGCTCTATATCTTCTCGACAAGGCGTTGGAAAGAGTAGGAAAGATTCCTATATTTGAGGGTGTAGCCGGATGCATAACTTTGGCAGGGCGGTAATCACCCCATTTTGCGCTGCTGTCAAAAGAGAAGATAGAGTAAGATAAGCATAAAAGGCTTATCTCTTAAGATATATCGTCAAGCAGATGAATTATGAAAGCTCTCATCTTCTCTCGATACTCTCTGTCGAATATTTCGCTATATCTTCTTTTTATTATCTGCATATCTTCAACGAACTGGTCGAACTCCTCATCTTCGTACATCTCGGTTACCTCAAAGTGGAGCTCGATCTCCTCTTGAAGATCATCCATGAACTCTTTGAAAAAAGAGAACTCTTGCGGATACTTTTGTAAAAGAAGATCGGTATGCTCCTTAAATGGCAAAGATGTATCACCGAAGTATGGGTCGAGATCTATCATATTCATAAAACCGTTTTTCTCTATCTCGTTTACAATCGTATCTACAGCAACAAAAGCTTTTAGTGATTCATCATCTTGATTTTGCACCGCTTTTTTCAATAACTCTTTATATCTTTTTAGATCTTCACTACTAAGCTTCATAATCCTCTTCTCCTTTTTTAGCCGATAATATACTCAGCAACCAAACTATCCCTCCGATATAGAGTGCAATTGTAGCCTCTGAAAAATTATAAATCAAGCGAAGGCTTTAAGGTTTGGTCGATTGTCGATAGTCGATGCAGCATCAATTTCGAGAATACTCGATTGCACAATTCTAGCGAAATTTGATATTATAGAGAGCAGTTTTCAATGATCTACCGCAGATAGAAGGATATAGATATGTTTAAAAAAAGTTATCTCTTTTTACTCTTTGCATCTACTCTCGTTTTCATGGGGGGCTGTGCTCAAAAACCGGAAGCGAATATTCGGCTCGAACCGTTCACTCCTAATCCGGCGGTGATTCAGAAGAGCGGCACGGTAGTTATAAAGAAGATAGTTGACAAAAGAGAGAATAAAAGAGTTGTGGGGAAGATAGAAAAAGATGGCAAGCCCGTAACTATCATCTACAGTGATCAAGATATGCAAGAGTGGTTCGAAGATGCACTCAAAAGATCGCTTGAAGTTGAAGGGTGCAGAGTCGTCACTGAGATCAATGAGGATAATAGAGTAGCCAATATAAAAGTTGAAATAGACTCAATAAAAGCTGTTTTCGATAAAAGCACTCTTACCGGTGAAAACTTAAGCGCCGAGGCGCGCGCAACACTCTATATAAAACAGGGGAAATCTAAAATTACAAAAAAAGTCTCATTTTCTCAAAGCAGATGGGCGCCCCCTTTTTCGGGAGAGAGTGAGATAAAAGAGTTTCTTCAAGAGACTCTTGCGGGGCTTGTGGAAGAGCTTAGGGAGAATATAGACTGCTATAGATTCTAACCGGTATGAGCTCCCGTAGCGGTATCGGCTCTTATTATTATCTACTTTTTGCTCTATCTATGCATGGTTGAGAAGGGAAATAGAGTGATATTTACAAAGAGCTTCATAGCGGCCCTTTTCGCTTCGGCATTCATTTGGACTGTTAACATTTGTGTACCTGCCTTTAACTACACAAAAAAAACACAATAGTCAGCTATAATAGCAGGTATGAATAGAAGAGATTTTTTTACAGTCACAGTTTGCTCTGTTGCAGCTATATGCCACGCCGAAAATGCCCCTTTAAGGAAGATAGAAGATGCGTATGAAACGATTTTTACAGTTCAGAGACACTTTTTTCCTAAAGGGCTTGAGATGCCGGATGCAGACTCTTTCGGAGCTTCAGACTACTTCAAAGAGGCAATTAACCACAAAAGTTTCGACCCAGATATTAGAGAGCTTCTTTTCAAAGGCGCAGTAAAACTCCAAGAGTTGGCAGGTGGAAAGTTTGAGTCTCTCTCCTTTCAAAAAAGAGAAGATCTTCTTAGAGAGTTTGAAAAGGATGAGTATGGAGGATATTGGCTTGTACAGCTTATGAATATCACTCTCGAAGCGCTGCTGGGCGATCCTATCTATGGCGGAAACAAGAATGAAGCAGGATGGAAGAGCTTCACTTTAAAATCGGGAATACCGAGACCGAAAGAGAGATACTGCGGTGTATGATGCGGCTATCATAGGAAGCGGCGCGGCAGGAGGCGCAGTTGCCTACACCCTTGCTCTTGCGGGTCTTAAGGTGCTTCTTATAGAAAAGGGGCCTTGGATAGAAAGAGAAGATTTCACAAAAGATGAGATTGCCTACTGTCGAAGAGATATAGTAACCCCAAATTTGAGCGAAGAGTATCATATGCTAGTCATGAAAGAGCAGGGGGAGTGGCGCGAAAGAAGCAGCTTTGAGATGGGCTGGAGCTTCTGGAACGGAAATATCGTAGGGGGCTCCTCAAACCTTATGAGCGGGATGTTTCACCGAATGCACCCGGACGATTTCAGGCTCCTTGAAAAGTATGGCCCAATAGAGGGGGCCAACATAGCAGATTGGCCCATAAGCTATGAAGATTTGGAGCCATACTACGACCTTGCTGAAAGAGTTGTGGGCATAACCGGCACTTTCAGAGATCACCCTAACGAGCCACCCCGTAAAAATAGAGATTTTTTTCAACCTGCAACATCGGAAAACCGATTCGCCTCTTTTTTCGACAAAAAGTGCAAAGAGGCCGGCGCTACACCTCTTGTCACACCAAGAGCTATACTCTCTCAAAAGAGCGGAGATAGAGAGGGGTGCTACTACTCCAATTTCTGCGGAAGCTACGGCTGTTCAAGCGGTGCCAAAGGGAGCTCAAGAGAGGCCTTTATAAATCCGGCACTAAAGAGCGGCAACTTGACACTTCTTCCAAATACTTTTGTAAAAAGATTGGTTAGAAGCGGTAAAAACAGGATCGGCTATGCCGAGGCGATCAACCGAGAAAGCGAGAAAGTGTTGAAGATAGAGGCTTCCATTTTCATCGTCGCGGCACAAGCCCACGAGAGTGTGAGACTCCTTTTGAACTCGGCAGACAGAAAGTACCCGGACGGTCTGGCAAACTCCAGTGGCGAGCTTGGCAAAAATCTTATATTCTCTGCCGGAGGATGGGGAGAGGGCGATATTGAAAAAAGTTCTCTTTCAAAATCAGATTTTGAAGATTTAATGACGCCGGGGCTCTTTTTGAATCGATCGATTTTGGATTGGTACACACTCGAAGTTGGGGGCAAAAGGGTTAAAGGCGGTCTTGTAGAGTTTATGTTTGGCCACCAGAACTTCATTCGCAGAGCTGCTTTAAGCAAATATGGCAAAGACGGAAAACTGCTCTGGGGCAGAGATTTGGAGAAGATTTTAAAGTACAGATTCACCCAAAGCAAGAGAGTACGATTCGAAGTTTTCAACGACTGGATGCCGACCGATGAGTGCTACATAACGGTTGATTCTAAAAGAGAAGATTGTTACGGTATGCCTGTAGGGAAGCTTCATATCTACTCCCACCCTCACGACCTAAAGATAGCGCGAAAGATAACCGATAAAGCAGAAACTCTTCTAAAAAGGCTCGGTGCGAAAAATATTGTGACGCAGGTTTCCGGCTCACCCCCTCAGAATCTCATCGCAGGAGGATGCCGCTTTGGTGACGACCCTAAAAAGTCGGTCCTAAACCGCTACTGTCAAAGCCATGACATTCCCAACCTCTTCGTAGTCGATGCCTCATTCATGCCGACTGGCGGAAGCGTGCCTTATACATGGACTATATATGCCAATGCACTTCGTGTAGCTGAGTATATCGTCAAAACTTCTTCTACACTCCTTTAACAACCGCTTTTTAATGGTAAAATGGCAAAAAATCTCTCTCGCTACCGGAGCTCAGCGTTAATTCTGCGGTAATTCCCCCAAAAAATCCGCTCTTGTAAAAAGTAGAAAACTCTCATATGCTTTAAGGAGGAGTTTTCATCAAGAAATCACGATATAGCAACACTATATCCAGGCAATATTGAAGCGCATTGAAAGCGGTATTCTTCTCTGCAGTTATGCCGCAAGCACGGAATGGGCAGTGCGACATTTTATAATTGGTGTGCCAAATAAGGCGAAATGGAGCCTTTGTGATAGCCAGATTCAAAGCGATATGTAGCGCTTACTACAGCGCTAAGGCAAATAGCCGCACCCCTTTTGCCTGCAAACCGCATCTTCACTGCTATATTTAAGTCACTATTTCACTCAAAGAGAAGGGAGCCGACACGAATCATGTTTGAGCCGCACTCTATCGCCAGTTCGAAATCTCTGCTCATCCCCATTGAACATATAGAAGCTCCTTGAGGCTTCAACTTTTCAAAGATAGAGTATGTGGTCTCGAAACTTCTTCTTATTGTACCCTCATCATCGACATGCGCTCCTATTGTCATGACACCTCGAAGGTCGATGTTAGGGCACCTCTCTTTGATCTTCAGATATGTTTCTACCGCACTTTCAGGCATTACACCCGCCTTTGTCTCCTCCTTGGCGCTATTTATCTGCAAAAGCATCTCCATCGTAACTCCATGTTCTGCAAGACGTTTTTGCATAGCTTCAGCAAGCTCAATGGAGTCGAGAGAGTGCATCAAAAAGGGGTTTGCTCTGATTAGATGGTTTATCTTGTTCTTCTGCAGCCGTCCGATATAGTGCCACTCGATGGGAAGATCATCAAGCTTTTCTACACGTTCGGCAAGAGACTGTACTCGACTTTCGCCGAACGCCCGCTGCCCAAGATCGTAAAGAAGCCTTATACTCTCTTCATCCGTATATTTGCTTACAGCGACTATCTTGACTATATGGTGTTCACTACGCTTTATGCGCGCCTCTTCGACACGCCATACAAGACGGTCAAATCTGCTCTGCATAATATCTCTATCCATTTGCGATCCTTGAAATGTCGTTATATATGGTAAAAGCCATAAGCGACAGCAGGAGCACCCAGCCGCCTATGGTCAATCTATACATAATCTCTTCGTTAAGAGGCCTTCTAAATATCATCTCGTAGAGTGTGAATATTATATGGCCCCCATCGAGAGCGGGTATAGGCAAAAGGTTCAAAACACCGAGGTTGACCGAAATAAGTGCGGTAAGGGCAAAAAGTGCGACCAGCCCGTGCTGGCTCGCTTCCGCCGTAACCTGCACTATCGCTATGACTCCGCCCATCTCCTTAGCCGGAACCACGCCCTCTATGAGCTTCTGTACACTTAGAACTATAAGTTTGCTCGCTTCGACAGTTTTATGCCATGCGAAAAGAAGGCCTTCTGTTGCGCCGTAGCGAACCGTGGTAACATCGCCCGACGGACCGATACCCAACATTCTGCGCTTCACGCTCTCTCCGAAGATATTCTTCGTCTCAAGAATTCTCGGAGTTACTGTTATGGGTAGAAGTGTGCCGTTTCTATCGACTACGATATCCAAAGGGCCTTTTGAAGAGGAGATCTTCTCACTAAGGTCACTCCATATTTTAATAGGCTCGTCGTTAATGGCGACGATTTTATCACCCTTTTTCAAACCCACCTGAGCCGCAGGAGAGTCTGGCTGCACAACGCCTACGGTAGGTGTAAGAGCATTGGCGCCCATAAGAGCAATGGCATAGTAGAGAAAAAATGCGAGCATAAAGTTAAAAAGGGGACCGCCCAGAAGAATAAGAATCCGCTGCCAGGGCGGCTTTACGTTGTAACTGTCAGGGTCGTAGCTGATCTTTGTGGGGTCGGTATCGTCCTGACCCTTCATCTTCACGTAACCACCCAGCGGTACTGCACTGAATGCGTACTCCGTACCGCCCACTGTTTTGGAGATTAGAACCTTGCCGAAGCCGATCGAGAAGCGCTCGACACGGACACCGAAAAGGCGAGCAAACAAAAAGTGTCCCAGCTCATGAAAGAAGATTAGAAAAGAGAGTATCAGAAGTGAGACAAGTATGCCCATCATCGTCCTTTGGCGTAATCTCGGATATACTCATATCCGCTATATAGAGTAATAGCTACAGCTATCCAAAGAAGAGCGGTACCGCCGGGCCAATCCATAATTAGAAAACCTATCGCTATCATCTGCGCGACTGTCTTAACCTTTCCGCTCATAGATGAAGAGACATCTCGCCCCTCTCCGACAGCCATTACCCGAAGACCTGTTATGAAAAACTCTCTGCTTAAAATAAGAAATATTGCCCAGACATCTGCTCTTTGGAGCACCACAAGCCCTAAAAATGCAGCCAACATCAACATCTTGTCAGCAAGAGGGTCTATGATCTTTCCAAGAGTAGTAATCTGGTTAAACATTCTGGCTATATACCCGTCGAAAAAGTCTGTAACACTTGCAAGCACGAAAGTAAGCGCCGCAAAGTAGTCAAGCCAGCTCGGGTGGATACCGTAAAGAGGCGAACTCTCTCTTCCTGCTAAAAGCCATAGCAGTAGAGGCGCCATCAAGAGCCTCATGAAGGCCAGAATGTTCGGGAGATTCATCATCATTGAAAGGTTGTGCCCCCATCTATGATAATAGTCTGCCCCGTAAGCCAAGAGCACTCGTTGGTACATAAAAACCAGCACATTCCCGCTAGATCTTCAGGAAGTCCCATACGATTTAACGGGGATCGCTCAACAACCTCCGCTTTCACCTCTTCGTAGTTCGGAAACGCTTTTAGAGCGTCAGTATCTATCGGTCCGCCGCTTACTGCGTTTACTCTGATTCCTTTTTCGCCAAGCTCCGCTGCAGCATACTTGACC
>JAKIUX010000025.1 GCA_021647345.1 Hydrogenimonas sp. | reverse complement strand
GATAGTAGTCAAAAAAGGGGTTGTTAGAAACCTATCTAAAAGAAGGGGAGTCGATATACCCCTTACCGACAATGTAGACGAGGTGCTAGACGATCCTGAGATCGATATAGTTGTAGAGCTTATGGGCGGTGTAGAGGAGCCATACAGGGTCGTTCAGAAGGCGCTGAGCAACAAAAAAGCGGTTGTTACGGCAAACAAAGCGCTCCTTGCGTACCACCGCTATGAGCTGCAAGAGACGGCGGGAGAGATCCCTTTTGAGTTTGAAGCTAGTGTCGCCGGAGGTATTCCTATCATAAAGGCTCTAAGAGAGGGGCTTAGCGCCAACCATATAGAGTCGATAACAGGTATTATAAACGGTACCGCCAACTACATCTTAACAAAAATGATGGATGAGGGGGTTGATTTCGAGCCGGTTCTAAAAGAGGCACAAGAGCTCGGCTACGCCGAAGCGGACCCAACTTTCGATATAGGCGGTTTCGACGCTGCACATAAGCTTTTGATACTCGCTTCTATCGCTTACGGTATAGACGCTAAGCCTGAAGATATTTTGATAGAGGGCATAGAGAGTATCACGCAGGCCGACATAGGTTTTGCAAAAGAGTTCGGATACACAATTAAACTGCTCGGTATTGCTAAAAAGGTTGGAAATTTCGTCGAGCTTAGAGTCCATCCCGCACTAGTTCCGCAAGATAGGATGATTGCAAAAGTTGACGGCGTAATGAACGGTGTTAGCGTTATAGGCGATAAGGTAGGCGAGACGATGTACTATGGCCCCGGCGCAGGTGGAGACGCTACTGCGAGCGCGGTCATAAGCGACATCATAGCTATTGCAAGAGGAGGCAAAAGCTCTCCTATGCTTGGATTCAAGAGGGCTCTTGAGAGCGGTCTATCTCTTCTTGATAGAGAGTCGATAGTAAGCAAATACTATATACGCCTAAAAGTAGAAGATAGGCCGGGAGTCTTGGCGAAGATAAGCCGTGTTATGGGCGAGCAGAAGATCTCTATAGAGACGATGCTTCAAAGACCGGGTGAAGGTGAATCGGCATCTTTGCTACTTGCTACGCATGAGTGCGAAGAGAGGGCGATGCAGGAGGCTCTAAAGCATCTTTTCGAGCTTGAGAGCGTTCTTGAGAGACCGGTTATGATAAGGATGGAAGAGTAACTTAAAAGGAGGGGGAGAGGTGCACTTCAAAGAGATAGAGAGCGTATGTACATATTGCGGTGTCGGATGCGATATTGTCGCTGAAGTAGATGAAAATAGCGTAAAAAAGATAAGAGCCGACAAAGATGGCTATGTAAGCCAAGGCAAACTATGCGTGAAGGGTAAATACGGCTTTGACTTTTTAACTTCGCCCGATCGCCTTAGAGAACCTCGAATAGCCAAAAGGTTTTTAGAGAGAAATCCTCATATAAGAGAGAAGATAGAAGATAGCCTTGAACCTCTAGACTCCGAGTGGTACAGGTGCGACCTTGAAAGCGCCGTAAAAGCGGCGGCGATGAAGCTTACGGAGATACGGAAAAAGTATGGTGATGAGAGTTTTTGTGCCATAGGCGGCGCAAGAACAAGCTGCGAGAGCGCCTACCTCTTTCAGAAGTTCGCCAGAGATGCTATGAACTCTCCCCATGTCGATAATTGCGCCAGAGTCTGCCACTCTCCGAGTCTAAAAGGTATGCGCGCCACGATAGGTGAGGGTGCGGCCACAAACCCTTACAACGACATTTATGAAGCCGAATTTATTCTCATAATAGGCTCCAACACTACCGAAGCGCACCCGATAGTAGCAAACCGCATCATAGATGCTGCGAGGCTTCATGACAACGTTGCCGTCATAGATGTGCGCGAAATAAAGATGATGAAGTACGCGAAGCATAAAGCTGTCATACCTTACGAAGCAAATCTGCTTGTTTTGAATATGATGGCTCACGTCATACTCAAAGAGGAGCTATATAACAAGAAGTTCGTTCAGGATCGAACAAGCGGGTTTGAAGCTTACAAAGAGGCTATCTTGAACGACCCATACGCCGATCCAGAGTTTTTCAGAAGTATCAAGGGGTATGAGCATCTGGCTACCCTTATTCCTGTTATCGCCAGAGAGTACGCCCTTAAAAAGTCTATGATATTCTGGGGGCTCGGTATTACCGAGCATCTTGACGGCAGCTACGCTGTTATGGCCATAACCCATTTGGCTCTGCTTACGGGCAATATAGGCAAAAATGGTGCGGGGTTGATGCCTCTAAGGGGGCAGAACAATGTTCAGGGGGCTTGCGATATGGGGTGTCTGCCATATTATGCGCCCGATTATCAGAAGCCTGAAAAAGAGGGTTTGATGACTCCTCAGCTGGTCGATGCGATGCTTGAAGGCAAAGTAAAGGCTCTTCTAAATATGGGTGAAGATATCGCTCATATTCACCCCAATCAAAATAAGATAGAGAGGGGTCTTAAGGAGCTTGAGTTCATCATGGTGCAGGAGCTCTTTATGACTGAGATCGCTAAGAGAGCCGACATTGTCATTGGTGTGAAGTCGGCTTACGAGAAAGAGGGTGTCTATGTAAACGCTATGCGACGCCTGCACCTTTCTCAGCCCCTTATTGAGTCCGATCTGCCAGATGACTGGGAGGTTTTGACAATGCTCGAAAACGAGATGAGGGGAGAGTATAGCTACAAAAGCTCAGAAGAGATCTGGAACGAGGTTCGCGAAGTGGCTCACAGACGCTTTAGCCAGGCCACCTATCTGCGCCTGAAGCGCCACCGCAAAAGGGGGCTTCAGTGGCCCGTCTACACTGAAGATACGCCGGTTTTGCACCTTCTTGATTTTAGAACCGATGATGGTCTTGGCAAGTTCATCTACCACGGCTACAGAGAGAGGGGAATGGTAAAAGAGCTAAGAGCAGGAGGGGTCTCTTCCGGCTTCTACCTAACCACAGGAAGGACTCTTCCCCAGTACAACAATGCCGCTCAGACAAAAGAGTGTGAAAAGCTCAATAGCAGATATGACGAAGATATTCTGCTCGCATGCGAAGATGATGCCGACAAGCTTCCAAAAAGCGAGTATGTGATACTTAAAAGCGAGTATGGAGAGAGCGCGCCATTGAAGATAAAGTTTACAGACAAGATTCGACCCGATACACTTTTTGTCACCTTTCACCACGCTAAATCGAAGATCAACTACCTTTTCGGAGATGAGTGTGACGAGTTGATACTTACGGCCGCTTTCAAATCTGTAAAGGTTGAGGTAGTTCCGGCGTGAGCCGCAAAAGAGGAGATATTGCCGAAGATGAGGCTGTAGCGTTTCTGCTGCAAAACGGCTTTAGGGTAGTCGAAAGAAACTTTACATGCCGCTTCGGCGAAATCGATATAGTGGCCGAAAAAGATGGCACCCTTCACTTCGTGGAGGTAAAGAGCGGCAGCGGGTTTGAGCCGGTCTACAACATTACTAAAGCGAAACTCTCAAAACTGTATCGCAGCATCGACCGGTATCTGCAGAAAAGGGGGGTGCAGATGCCGTACCAGTTGGATGCCATGATAATCAAAAAGAGTAGTGTAGAGCTTCTGGAGAATATTACTTTGTAGATAATGATTCAGGTTCTATCTAAAAACTTTTAAAGATTTAAAGGGTATAATCGATACATCAATTTTTCAAGGAGATCCGAAATGGGCAAATATATTGAACTCACAAGCAGCAACTTTGACGAGACTGTAAAAGAGGGTGTCACACTTGTAGACTTCTGGGCACCTTGGTGCGGACCGTGCCGCATGATAGCTCCCGTCATAGAAGAGCTAGCAGAGGAGTACGAAGGCAAAGCTAAGATTGCGAAAGTCAACACAGATGAAGAGCAAGATCTCGCCATTAAGTTTGGTATTCGCTCTATTCCAAGCATACTCTTTTTTAAAGATGGTCAAGTAGTTGATCAGATGGTGGGTGCAGCCTCTAAGCAGGCTTTCGCCGAAAAACTCGACTCTCTTCTCGGCTAATCTAAGCCAATATGAGAGGGGGCAGGAGGAGGTCGCTATTCTCCTTCTCCTACGTATTCGCCTCATTTTTCGGAGCGGCTATGATCGCAGCCGCTTTCGCTTACTTCAACTACAAATACTCCCAATACAAATTTATCAATTTCAAAGAGACGATACTCTATACTAAGAGCCAAATATTCGAACCCCGAAAGGATCGCTACATAGTCGTTGTATATAGCTCCAAAATGGGTGATATAGAGGATGCCTTGAAGCTGCTTGCGGCGAAGAACAGCGTGCTTGCCATAGATCTGTACCAGAAGAGAAGAGATAACAAAAAGGGTATCGTCTATGCCACCGCCGGAACCAACACGCTGCTTAAAATTATTCATAGGTTTCATATTCGCGAAGTTCCGAGCTACTTTATGATAAAAAAGCAAAACGACAATGGGCTTTATAAGCAAGATAGCAAAATATATCTGCTCGATACGCAGAATATTCAAAGGAGAGAGTGATGCTCGATTTGGCAATTATAGGCGGCGGGCCGGCCGGTTTAACGGCAGGACTGTATGCCACAAGAGGCGGACTTGAAAATGTGGTGATGTATGAAAAGGGTATGCCGGGCGGTCAGATAACCCAGAGCAGCGAGGTAGAGAACTACCCCGGTATTGTAGAAGTGGTAACCGGAATGGAGCTGATGCAGAACTGGCCCAAGCAGTGTATGCGTTTCGGCTTGAAACACGATATGGCCGAGGTGGTTCGAGTAAGCAGGCCTGAAGGTCTATGCTTTAAAGTAGAGCTTGCAGACGGAAATGTTGTAACCGCCAAAAGTGTTATAGTCGCTACCGGAAGCACCCCAAGGCGTGCCGGTTTCAAGGGTGAAGATCAGTTTTTCGGAAGGGGTGTGAGTACATGCGCCACATGCGACGGCTTCTTCTACAGAGATAAAGAGGTGGCGGTTATAGGCGGCGGCGATACGGCTCTTGAAGAGGCTCTTTTTTTAGCTAACATCTGTTCCAAAGTCTACCTTGTTCATAGGCGCGACGAGTTTAGAGCCGCCCCCTCTACGGTAAAGAGAGTAAAAGAGAATGAAAAGATAGAACTTGTGCTAAATGCCGTTCCAGAAGAAGTATATGGCGACCAGATGGGGGTGCAGGGGCTCAAAGTTAAAAGAAAAGATAGCGGCGAGATAATCGATCTGCCTGTTCCGGGCATCTTCGTCTTTGTCGGAAATATCGTAAACAACGATGTCCTAAAACAGGAGGATGGTACCTTTCTGTGCGAAGTCAATGAGTGGGGAGAGATTATTGTCGATCTTGCTATGAAGACCAGCCAAGAGGGTCTTTTTGCCGCCGGAGACGTTCGAATAATGGCGCCGAAGCAGGTAGTTTGCGCCGCCGGAGACGGAGCCAATGCCGCCATAGGTGCAATTGCCTATGTTGAACATCTAAAACGGGAGAATCTATGTTAAAAGTAGGAGTCTACGGAGCCAACGGTCGTGTAGGACAGCTTCTGGTGAAAAACCTTGCAGAAGACCCGGAGACTGAGGTAGCTGCACTCTGCGAGAGAGACCGCATCGACTATCATGCACCTGAAGGGTCTCTTGTTACCAATGATGCCAAAATATTTCTCGATAGCTGCGAAGCGGCTATCGACTTCACCGTTCCGGAAGCGACGGAAGCTCTGCTAAAAGCCGCTATGGATAGACCAAGAGCTCTTGTTATCGGAACCACAGGGCTTAACGCTTCCCAAAGAGCTCTGCTGGAGGAGGCGAGCGAGATTATGCCTATTCTTTATGCTACAAATATGTCGGCCGGAATAGCGCTTCTTAAAAAGCTTGTTCAGATGACAGCCGAGAAGCTTGGAGATTTCGATATTGAGATAGTAGAGCAGCACCACAGATATAAAAAGGATGCTCCAAGCGGTACGGCGTTGACGCTGGCCGAGTATGCCGCCAAAGGGCGCGGTCTTGATCTTGATAAGGTTAGAGTGAGCTGCAGAGACGGAATGACAGGCGAGCGAAGCAAAGATGAGATCGGAGTCTTCGCTGTTAGAGGAGGAGATGTAGTAGGGCGGCATACTGTCGGCTTCTACAATGACGGCGAGTTCATAGAGCTTAACCATACTGCGACAAGCCGTGAGACCTTCTCTAAAGGCGCGGTGCGGGCGTGCAAGTGGCTCGTAAGCCAGCCTGCCGGACTATACGATATAAGCGACTGTTTGGGGCTATAATGATGAACGATATGAACGAAAAGTGCGCCGTAGTAGGTGTATTTAACGTAAAAGGGGCCGCTCAGATGGCCTACTTTGGGCTTTTTGCTCTTCAGCACAGGGGACAGGAGGCGGCCGGAATCTGCTCAAACAGAGACGGCGTTTTTCATATGATTAAAGATAGAGGCCTTGTAACAAGAGTCTTTAGCGAAAAGAAGCTAAAAAAGCTTAAAGGGGATATGGCCATAGGCCATACCCGCTACTCTACGGCGGGTGATGACTCAATTTTGGATGCGCAGCCGGTATATGCGCGCTATGGACTTGGAGCTTTGGCCATAGTGCACAACGGGAACCTGACCAACGCCAAAGAGGTTAGAGAGAAGCTTATAGAGAAGGGTGCGATCTTTCAGACATTCATGGATACCGAAAATATGATCCACCTTATAGCCAAAAGCGAAAAAGATAGGCTTGTAGATAGAATAGTGGACGCTCTTCATAAAGTGGAGGGGGCCTACTCTTTCGTGATTCAGAGCAGAAGCAAGATGTATGCCATAAGAGATCGCTTCGGCTTCAGGCCGCTTAGTTTGGCTAAATTGAGTGACGGCTATATGGTTGCAAGCGAAACGTGCGCTTTCGATCTGGTTGGTGCCGAATTTATACGAGATGTTAAGCCGGGCGAGATGCTAATCTTTGAAAAGGGCAAGGCTCCCAAGTCGATACAGGTGTTCGAACCAAACCCCCACAAGTGTATATTTGAGTATATCTACTTTGCCAGACCTGATAGCGTGGTTTTTGGCAAAAATGTCTATAATCTTCGCAAAAAGATGGGGGCGGAGCTGGCCAAGGAGCTCCCGGTAGAGGCCGATATGGTCGTGCCGGTTCCAGATAGCGGCGTAGCCGCCGCTTTGGGGTACTCACAGCAAAGCGGCATACCGTTTGAGCTTGGTATAATGCGAAACCACTATGTCGGAAGAACCTTTATTGAGCCCACGCAAGAGCTCAGAAACCTGAAAGTAAAGATGAAATTGAGCCCGATAAAAGAGGTTATAGAGGGTAAAAGATTGATTGTTATAGATGACTCTATAGTTAGAGGAACAACCAGCAAACAGATAGTTTCGATGCTCAAAGAGGCGGGTGCTGCAGAGGTGCATATGCGCATCTCCTCTCCTCCAACTACCGACCCTTGCTACTACGGTGTCGATACGCCTGAGAAACAAAAACTTATAAGCGCGCGCATGAGTACGGAGGAGATTTGCGAATATATAGGTGCCGATTCACTGGCTTTCATATCTATAGATGGGCTTATGCGCAGTGTAGGCGATGATCAGAATTACTGCAAAGCCTGTTTTGACGGAAACTATATAGTTTGACGAGAGGAGGGGCCGAAGAGTGACATCGCTGCAGCTTCTGCCGGCCCTTGGATTTAAAAGGGGGAAATTGAAAAAGGTCTATACGATAGGACGCTACTTCAAGCAGAAGTTTGGCGAAGATGTATATAAAGTGCCGCTAAGCATTCAGGGCTTTACATGCCCAAATATCGACGGTACGGTGGCAAAAGGAGGATGTACATTCTGCTTGAATGAATCTTTCAGCCCAAACCTTGCCAAAGCATCAAAGAAGTTCTACCTCAACCCAAACAGTGAGGAAAACCCCCTTTTGCAAAAGCAGTTAGAGCAGGTTCGCATACAGTACTCCGCCACATCCAAACGACTTGCCGGAAAGTTTGGTGTTAAAAAGTTTATAGCCTATTTTCAATCTTTCACAAATACCTATGCCCCCATAGATACGCTTAAGGCGCTCTATGAAGAGGCGCTGAGGCAGCCAGGCTGCATAGGTCTTAGCATTGGCACTAGAAGCGACAGCGTTACCGATGAGATACTCGACTATCTTGCCGACCTCTCAAAAAGTTATGAAATCTGGGTTGAGTATGGTATACAGTCGATCTATGATGAGACGCTTGAGGCTATAAATCGCGGCCACGATAGCGCAAATGTAAAAGAGTGGATTTTAAAGAGCAAAGAAAAGGGGCTCAATGTATGCGGACACGTTATTTTTGGACTGCCCGGCGAAGATGAGAAGATGATGCTTGAGACGATAAGAGCATCTATTGAGTGGGGCATAGACTCCATAAAGATCCACCCCCTCTATGTTGTCAAAAATACCGCTCTTGCCGTTGATTTTATGAAGGGTAAATTTAGACCTATAGATGAAGAGAGCTATATCAAGCTTCTTGTAGAGTCTATAAAGATGCTTCCGCCTACTATTAGCGTTCAAAGAGTAACGGCGGGTATAGATGATATTACGCTTCTATCGCCTG
>JAKIUX010000024.1 GCA_021647345.1 Hydrogenimonas sp. | reverse complement strand
AGTTCAAAATGACAAGATCGCACTCCGAGAGCTCACACTCATCTATTTTTGGCAAAAAGTTCCTCTCTTTTAGCAGATTCAGGTAAACAACCTTCGACTTTGAAGCGATAGCAGCCCCCTCATATATCTGATAGAATGGGTTCGTAAAAGCCATCTTCGGCTCACTTTTGCCTGAGAGCAGAAACTGCGGAAAGTTAAAAAGCAACTCTCTTGTTCCAAATGTCGGGATTATCTGCGAGTCGTCTAGCTCTATATGAAAGCGTCTCTTTACAAACCCTCTCATAGCCTCCTTGAGCTCAGGCTCTCCGGAGGTTTTGGGGTACTTTTTAAGCAGATTGGCCTTTTTGCAAAGCTCCTCCGTTATAAAGGAGGGTGTGGGAAACTGCGGCTCTCCTATGGTAAGAGCGATAGGCTCGTACTCTATAGATGGCTCAACGCCCTCTAAAAGTTTGGCAAGTTTTTCAAACGGGTAGGTCTCAAATTGCAACCTATTATCCTTTTTTTGATACCTATTGTACAAAAGAGCTCCAAAAAATGAGGTAAAATGGCAGTAGAGATTTAAAGAAACAGATCCGCTTTTGCAACATCTTTGCAGATAAAAGCGCGGTTTAGCTGCGCGTGAGCCCTCCGCTGAGGAGAACTCAGCGGGAGAGCCAAAAAGCGAAGGGGAACTGCTTCCCGTTCGCCGGCTCGCACGACGACGATGTGCCAAGATGGCACCGTCGGACGTCCGATCAGCGTAGCCGTCGGGGCTTCGCCCGACTTGCGTATTTGTCGAAGGCAAAAAATATGATAAAGCGCGGTTTAGCTGCGCGTGAGCCCTCCGCTGAGGAGAACTCAGCGTTAGCGTAGCCGTCGGGGCTTCGCTCTGACGGCGTATCAAACAAATAAAAAGGAGTCAACCATGTCTACTATCCATGTAGTGTGCCCTCACTGCCACAAAGTGAACAGAATACCTTTGAAAGATCACTACAACAAAGCCAACTGCGGCCACTGCCACGGCTCTCTTTTAGATACACATCCTATAGAGCTTGCTCCTGAAACATTTCAAACACATATTCAAAAGAGCGATATTCCCGTTGTGGTAGATTTCTGGGCTCCATGGTGCGGCCCCTGCCGTATGATGGCGCCCGCATACGAAGAGGCTGCAGAGCACTTTCCGTTAAAAGCGCAATTTGCAAAGGTGAATACGGAGCAGTACCAGCAGCTTGCTGCACCTTTTGGAATACGGGGCATACCTACCATCATAATTTTTAAAAACCAAGCGGAAGCTGAGCGTGTAAGCGGTGCACTTCCGGCGCAGCAGATTATCCAGATGGTATCGCGCCATATAGGTTAATGTCGTGAAAAAACTCTTTCTGGCCCTTTCTGCATTCACCCTCCTCTCTTGGGCCATAGACTACTCCGAAAGAAGCACGCAGGAGCTCATAGCCTCTTTGCATCCCGGAGGAAAGAATATCGCTCTAATTCTTTATGAGCTAAAAAAGAGAGAGGCATCTATGACTCCAGAGGAGAAGCGCGCCTACAAAGAGAAACTTAAAGAGCTGAAAAATGTCGAAAAATAGAGTATTTCTTCTTGAAGATGACACCAACTTGAGTGAAACTATAGCTGAGTTTCTCGAAGATGAGGGGTTTGAAGTAGATACCGCATACACAGGAGAGGAGGCTGAAGAGAGGCTTTACGAAAATAGATACGACCTTCTTCTTCTTGATGTAAACGTACCCGGCATAAACGGTTTCGAGCTTTTGAAAGCTGCCCGCAAAGAGGGGGTAGATACACCGGCCATCTACATCACTTCGCTCGATACTCTAGAGAGTCTCGAAGAGGGGTATGAGAGTGGAGCCGACGACTATATCAGAAAGCCGTTCGCTCTAAAAGAGCTTCTTTTGCGCATCGAGTCTTTGCTTAAGCGAAACTTTTCTCATAAACCGAATGCGCGCATAGAGATAGCACCAGGCATCACCTTCGATACAGTCGGAAGCACACTATATAAAAACGATGAACCGGTATCTTTACAGCCAAAAGAGTTGACTCTTCTCAAACTCTTTTTGAGCAAAGCGGGCGAGGTGATAGGGCATGAGACGATCTATGATCATCTGTGGAGCTACGAAGAGACACCAAGCGAATCCTCTCTGAGAACCTACATAAAAAACTTAAGAAAAATAATCGGGAAAGAGAAAATTGTCAGCATCAAACGTTACGGCTACAGGTATCAACCGTAGCGAGCGTATAACGCTCATTCGATTTATAGGACTCTACTCATTTCTTGTGCTAATGATACTCATTTTAGGCTCAACCATATATTTTAAACTCCAAAAAGATCTTATGCTTCAAACCAAACGGCTGGAGCTTGAAGAGTACTCCAAAGAGCTCATAGACGGCCTAAAGCTGCTGCACATATACTTCGATCGCTACAGAACATACCCAAGAAACTCTCTCTACCGTTCCGCCATATATGATGCTGACCATGTCCAGATATTCTCTACCCTAAAAGATCCGCAAGGCGTTCAACTCGACAAAGTGATCTATACCACCGACGGAGTGATACAGTATATACATGTTCTTGACTCCTACTATCTTGGCACCAAATATACCGTCGTAGAGATCGACGATGACAAAGTTTGGTTTAAAGAGGCTTGGAGAAACATCCTTCTCTACGGAGGGGTTCTACTTTTTATATTTATGGCTGCAGGAGTCGTTTTGATGCGCCTTTTTCTATCGCCGATGAGAGAGGCGATACATCTGCTCGATCGTTTTATAAAAGATACAACCCACGAACTAAACACTCCTGTAAGTGCGATACTCAGCAACATAGAGATGATAGATCAAAAGAGGCTTGACGAGAAAACTGCAAGAAAAATTAGACGTATAGAGATAGGCGCTCGAACTATAAGCACTATCTACCAAGACCTTACCTATCTTGCACTCGATCATCAAATTGTCTCAGAAGATAGAGATACAGACGTTAGCGCTCTTTTAAAAGAGCGTATAGAGTACTTCAAGATACTTGGAGAGTCTAAAAAAATCACATTCAAGACAGATATTCAGCCGGGAGTGAAACTCTTTATAGATCCGGCAAAGCTTGCACGCCTAATAGACAATCTCCTATCTAATGCCATTAAATACAACAGAAGAGGCGGAACCGTCTATATAGCTTTGCATCCCAAAGAGCTGGTTATCAAAGACACGGGAATAGGAATGGAGAAAAAAGAGATTGCAGAGGCGTTTAAACGCTACAAGCGGTTCAAAAGTGGGGCCGGAGGCTTCGGAATAGGCCTAAATATTGTAGCAATGATAGCAAGCGAATACAATTTGGATGTAAAAATAGAGTCTAAAAAGGGCCAAGGATCGGAGGTTTTTGTAAAATGGGACGTATAGCTGTTACAATTTTACTCATCTTTTCAGCCCTACAAGGCTCCGGTATGAACATTTATGAACGCAATTGCGTCAAGTGCCATGAAAATCTGCCGGTTTCCTTAGACAAGTTCTTCTTCAACTACCTACTTAAATACAGCAGCGAGCGGCAAGTCAAGCAGGCTCTTAGAAACTATCTCAAACACCCGAGGCGAAAGGCTTCACTCGCTACCGAAGAGCTCTTGGAAAGGTATGGCATCATGCCAAAAAGCAACTTGAGCGACGAAGAACTTAGAAAGGCTATAGATATATATTGGGATAAGTACAAGGTATTTGGCAAGATCGAATAGTTTGTGATAGAATCCTTTTCACGATAGCTCCACGATTCTCTTTTAGAATGTGGATATCAAACTTAGGAGGTTTAGATGAAAAAGCTACTTACGCTTTTAGCAGCGGGCTTCTTCATGATAGCTCTTACGGCTACTTCTGCATCTGCAGATGTAGATAAAGGTCAGAAGATCTATCAGAAGAAGGTCAAAAAACTCTGCGGTTTCAATGGTGCGAAATTTGCCGCCAAACATTCACAGGATGAGTGGGAGGAGATAAAAGAGAACGGCAAGTTCGCCGACGAGTTGGGCAAGCTCTGCCCTAAAGGTGACAAATACTTCCATAGCGACAAGTTCAAGAAGTATATCGATGACCTTTATGACTTTGCATATGAGTATGCAAATGACAGCGGAAACGTCCCTTCTTGCTAATTAAAGCAAGTTCCGCTACAATAGCAACATTACAAAATCTAATAGAAGGAGAGAAAGATGAAAAAAGTTACACTCGCACTTATGCTTGCAGGAGCAGCTTCACTGGTAATGGCTGACGGAGCCGCGCTCTATAAGAAGTGTGCAGGATGCCACGGCGCTAAAGGTGAGAAAAAGGCTCTCGGTAAATCTGCCGTAATCGGCGGTATGGATGTAGCAACTCTTGTAAATGACCTTAAAGAGTACAAAGCGGGCAAAAGAAATGTCCACGGTATGGGTATGATGATGAAAAGCCAGGTGCAGTCTCTTAGCGATGCAGACATTCAGGCTGTTGCAGAGTATATCCACGGTCTTAAGTAATTAATATTCCGATTCCTTTTCCGGCCGGGGCATTTTGCTCCGGCTATTTTATTTCAAAACCTTTCTTATAGCTCTTTTCATTCCGTCTGAGAGTTTATCCATCTTTTCAAGGCTCCATCTAAGATAGCCGATATCGTGCGATGCTATCTCTTCAATAGTTTGACCTTTATATTTTCCGAAGGGAAAGATCCAGACAGCTTCATTTTCAGCAATTTTGAGCGCTTTTTCAAGGGTCTGGCGCCAATCTTCATCCAGACTATCTTCACCCCCTTTATCAGTAAGCATCCATTCTAAGTATCCGGGATCTTTTTTCGCAACCTCCACTATATCCTCACCCTTATATTTCCCAAAATTGAAGCTCTTGTAGGTTATGGGCCTTTTAGTAAGCTCGATAAGTTCTTGCACTGAATGGTCTGCAAGAAGAAGATCGAGCAGAGTTTTCAGCACAATAACATCTCCTAAAGCATCGTGCGCATCGACTTTTATTCCCGATATTTTCGCCTCTTTCGCTTCACTCCTATATAGTCCAAAAGCGTAGCGAACAAACTGTAGGCTATGGGATTCTAACTCCGGATAGAGGTGACGCAGGCAACGAAGCGTATCTATTAGCTCCATTTTGGAAACAAACCCCTCCTTTTTCAACATCTCAAGATCAAAGGGAGCATTCTGTATGACCATTATATTATTCGCCGCATTAAGCTCTTTAAGGCGCTTGAATGATTTCGTATCCCTGCAAGGAGGCTTCTTTTGCACCATCTCATTGGTTATGTGGTGAACTGCCATTGCGCCGTAACTTATGGGCACAGGGGGCTTGCACAGATCTTCGTGTGTCTCCTCTATATCGGTTCCTACAAGCTGAGGTGAAGCAACAATAAAGGCGAGTTGGCAGATTCGATCTTGCTCCTGTGCGCCTGTCGTTTCGGTATCTAGTATTACAAATTTCATCACTCTCTCTTTTTTTGGCTTTTATTATTTTGAATTTATCGTAAAACAGTTTTGCATATGGTAAAGTCTTTCAAAATATAGAAGGAGCGTCAAATGAATCTTGTAATAACCCCATACGATCCGGCTAACATTCCTCAAGAGGAGATCATCCCATTGCCGGACCCTCGATTCTATAAAGCTGTCGGAGGCGATGAGGGCTTTAGGAGTCTCATAAATGAATTTTATGACAAAATCGTTGAAAGCGATATTGCATTCTTCTTTCCTCAAGAGGAGGAGGAGATAGAGAGAATTAAAGAGCACAACGGAAAATATTTCGCCGAAATTGCAGGAGGACCTAAACGATATAGCGAAGAGATGGGGCATGTGGATCAGATAAAGATGCACAAACCCTTCAGCATAAATGATAAGCACAGAACCGAGTGGCTCGGCACATGGAGGGAGGTGCTGCTAGAGTACGCCTCAAATGTAGATTCTAACCTGGTCGAATCCTACTTCAAATTTCTCGACGAATACTCCAAGCTGCTTGTCAATAAAGAATTGAAAGCCAGAGCATTCGAAGATCTTGCCAAGGTATAGCCAAGTATAAAATCTTTTTGTGACAAAAAGATTTTCTCTCTCTGGGGGAGGCTATTTTGCAATTGTGCCGCCGCGAAGATCAACTCTTAGGCTCTCTGGCTCTTTTAAAAAGTAGTAGATCAGATAGAGAACAAATCCCACACCGCCAAGCGAGAACCAAAGCAGAGCCGCACCGACGCTGAACTCTCTTCTACTCACCGTAAGCATAGACTCTTTCATATCCTCAACTTTGTAGCCGTTTTGCGTAAAAAGGTCCATTACTCGCACCATCTTCTCCCTATCGAGCAAAGATGCGTCAGAAATAACCTTCGCAACATAGTTTTGAAGCTTTACTATATTCTCCTCTCTCTGCCGCCTTTCATAGACTAAAACAACGACACCGGCAACTGCGGCTATAAGAAGAAAAAGCAGTGTCAACTCTTCTGCCCTTCTAAAATTTCATTTACCACAATACCGCGTATTTTGCGCGCTTGGTAGTCAAGCTTATGAAAAAGTTCGTAAACCTTTTTGGCATCGAGCAAAACCCTATTTCTAAAATCATAGAGCCCCGTACTTGCATCATGGGGAATATGCTCATCTAAAAACCTGTAAAATTCATCCCTGCGATCTTCGTAGGCGCGAAGCTCCTTCATTATCTCATCTTTGGTCATCTCATACCCCTTTTTTTAACCCGATTATACTATACTTTCAACCATGGTAACACTGCTTCTTTCAATTTTGGGAATCTACTTTTTCGTAGCCCTTGGCGCATTTGCCAAATGGCACTTCAAACAGGAGCTGCACGAGCGCTCCTTGATACTTATATCTGTATATATTCTTCAGCCCTTTCTTACATTCTGGGGCCTTACATCACACCATTTCGATCCAGAGATTTTCGAAGCTCCCATGTGGTACCTGCTTATCGTCTCTTTACTCTTTGTCGCAATGCTTCTTGTATCGGAAAAGCTCTTTGCCGACAGAAAGAAAAGAGCGATATTTCTTATATCTTCACTTGTAGGAAACACCGCCAACCTCGGAATTCCTCTAGGTATAGCGATCTTTGGCAACGAGAGTGTTCCATACACCACAATGATAAACCTTGCCAATGTTCTGTTTGTAAATACAGTAGGGATCTACATCTACTCTTCGGGGAGCTTCAGCTCCAAAGAGTCGCTGCTAAATGTCGTGAAGATGCCGATACTATGGAGCGCGCTCGCAGCGCTCGCGGTAAATATTGCAGGCATACAGATACCAGACACCATCGAAGCCAATCTAAAGCTTGGCGCATACGCTTCTATAGTTGTTCAGCTTCTGCTTTTTGGCATATACCTTGCCGGAGTAAGAGTAGAGCATCTTGATATGAAGCTTCTAAAAGCGGTCGGGGCTGTCAAATTTTTCATTTTGCCGATGGCGGCATACACCATTTTGCAATTTAGCGAACTCTCCGCTTTTGTTCTATCTATTCTTCTAATGGAGATGATCACCCCGCTAGCAGTAGCTAACGTCAACTTCGCGGCGCTTTTTCACTGCCGCCCGAAAGATACGGCGGCACTGGTATTTGCAAGTTCGCTCTTTTTTCTTCTATACTTTGCCGTCATATGGCCGCTCATCCACTAAAAACAGAGTCTCCTACAATTTTAAATAACTAATAAAACTATATATAGTTCATAAAATTTACTGAACTTTAAATTAAGCCAAATCATATTAAAAAAGTTACTAACACTGCCGATACTAGGAACATTCAACTAGCATTTAAAATCATTTTTAAAGGCGGAAAGATGAACAACATTAGTATAAGAAAGATACTTCTTGGATCATTCGGAGTTTTGATACTTATACTTCTTCTAAACATTACCTTTGGACTTATGGCGATCAAAACATCTGAAAAGAGCATATCAAAAATTATAGAGAGCGATAGAGTAATAGAGGATATCGCCAAGGCTGAAAAGAGTTTTCTAAAGAGCACTCTGTGGGCAGAGATATATCTGCTAAGAGGAGGTGATGAGAGTTTGACAAAATATGGTCAGTTCATGGCTGAAACGAAAAAGGGGCTCAATAAGCTCTCTTTAGAAGTCAAAGGGCAAAAGCTCTCAGCTTTGGTAAAAGAGGCTGCAAGAAAGATCAATGAGTTTGACGCTCTTGTAAAGTCTGGAAAGAGTGAAGAGTTTCTTGATGTAGAGAAGCTTCATGAAAAGACCATAGAAATTCTCGACCATGTTCACAATAAAATAGCCAAAACGAAAAAAGAGACTTTAGAGAAGAGCCACCAAACAGTTTTAAAAGATGAAGCCGCTATGACACTTATCGCTGTAGTAGGATTTTTAGCAGCCATAATATTGGCTCTTTATATCTCATCTTTCATAACTAAGAATTTAAAAACTATAGAAGATGCGGCCGCCGAGCTTGCAAGCAGCGACGGAGATCTCACAAAGAGGATGCCGGTAATAGGAAAAAATGAGATTGGAGAGGTCGCCAAAAAGATCAATCTCTTCATAGAAAAGGCTCATAACACAATCCTGGAGGCAAAAAATAACGGAGATGAAAACTCTTCGGTTGCGGCCGAACTCTCGGCCACAGCTCTTGAGATCGGCAAAAGAGCAGAAGATGAAGCGGCTCTTATTGCCGACACTTCAAATAGAGGGGAAGAGGTTTTTGAGACTCTTGAAAAAGCGGTTGCAACCATAAATAGAAGCGAAGAGAATGT
>JAKIUX010000023.1 GCA_021647345.1 Hydrogenimonas sp. | reverse complement strand
ACATCTCCCACAGAAAGCGCTCCTATGGTCTCGCCGTGGTAACTGTTGGTTAAAGAGAGAAAAAGAGGCCTATCGCTTCCGCTGTTAAGATGAGCGTGATAACTCATCTTTAGAGCTACCTCGATGGCACTTGAGCCGTTGTCTGCAAAAAAGAGTTTTGTAATTGGTTCAGGAGAGATTGAGCATAGCCTCTCTGCGAGTCTTACCGCCGGTTCGTGAGTGAAACCGGCAAGAAGCACATGCTCCAGTTCATTCGCCTGCTCGGCAAGCTTTTTGCCTATATATGGGTTTGCATGTCCGAAAAGGTTTACCCACCAGCTGCTTATGGAGTCAATGTAGCGGTTCCCTTCAAAATCCTCCAGCCATACGCCTTTGGCAGACTTAACAGGAATTAACGGTAGAGTTTCGTGATCTTTCATCTGAGTACAAGGGTGCCATATATGTTCAAGATCACGCTTTGCCACTTCTGAATTTTTCATCTTTTCCCCTCGGTCTCTGTCAATGTTTGTCAAACTTTTTGACAAAGTGTAAAAATATCGGAAAATACCGATATTCACGGTGTTAATACGGCATATTTAAACCGGAATTAATTTCCGATTCAATAAAATTGTTAAATGCACTATTATGGCAATTATAACCAACCAACACTGCAAAAGGCCTTTGGATGATATCTTGGATGCAAAAACACAGAAAATACCTCGTAGTAACTATATGGATCAGTACCATCGCGTTCGTCGGTGCCGGTTTCGTCGGCTGGGGAACCTACCAGTACGGCAGCAAAAGCAATAGCGTCGCTATGGTAGGCGATATTCCCATATCGGTAAGCGAACTTCAGAATGCTTACGGGAATCTCTATGAGCAGTATAACCAGGCGATGGGGGGCAGACTCGACGAAGCTACAGCAAAGCAGCTCGGGCTTCAGAAGCAGGCTCTTCAATCTCTTATATACCAGGCACTTATTAAAAATTTCGCAAAAGATCACGACATAAGCGTAAGCGATGAAGAGGTTCAAAAAGCTATCGTTTCCATACCCGCTTTTCAGAAAAACGGCTCTTTTGACAAGCAGACATACCTCTCAATGCTTGCCAACATGAGAATGAAACCTAAAGTTTTCGAAGCGAGAATCAAAGATGAACTGCTTGTAAAAAAGGCACTCAATATTCTCGATACCGGTACGGTGCCTCTTGAGGCAGAGGCCTTCGGCGCTTCGATCTTCATAGCCGACAAGATACGCTACAAAGTTTTCAATGGCGAAGATGTAAACGTAAAGGTCGATGAAGAGTCCCTGAAGAAGTATTGGGAGGAGAAGAAGAACCGCTATATGACTCCCACCCGCTACAAACTCTCTTTAATGTGGGTGGAACCAGACTCGAAAATACCAAGCGAAAGTGAGATAGAGAGCTATTATAAAGCCAACAGAACCGACTTTACAGACTTTGAAGGAAAGATACTGCCACTTGAGGATGTGAAAGAGCGAGTCGTAGAAGCTCTTCAGCTCAAAGCGGCCAAAAAGAGTGCTCAGCTTGCCTATATAGATCTGAAAAAGGATAAAAGAAAACCTGAAGAGACTATAACTACAGAGGTTGGTGATCCGCGATTTTCTGAAAAGACTTGGAAAGATATAGAGGCAGCCGCACCCAACTCTACCCTTAAACCGAAAATAGAAGATGGAAGGTATGTAATCATAAGAGTAGAAGATGTAATTCTGCCAAGACCTATGACTTTCGAAGAGGCATATGCTAAAGTAAAGAGCGACTATGTCAAAAGCAAAAGAGAAGAGCTTCTAAAAAAGTTGGCTGAAAAAAGCAGCGAAAATCTTAAAGATGCAAGAGTATCAGACTACCTGACACGCGATAGCGTTGACAAAGTGAAACCTCTTTCAAATGACGAAGCTGCCGAGTTTTTGCAGATGCTTTTTGCATCAGACAAACAAAAGGGAGCGATACTTCTTGACAACGTTGCAGTAAGTTACGAGATTTTGGAACAGAAGTTGCTTAATGAAGAGAAGTTGAACGAAAATCGTTCCTTTATAGAAGAGAATACACATAAATTGAAAGAGGCTCTACTGCAGGAAAACCTTATAAAAAGGCTTCAGCAGCAGTACCCGGTCGAAATTTACCTAAAGGAAAGCGAGTGAGCAGACCTCTCCTGGCCATTGACATTGGATCAAGCAAAGTCAGCGTAGTAATTGCTGAGCTAAAAGATGGCTCCATCCATGTCGTAGGCTCAGGAGTCTCAAAATCACAGGGCGTCAGAAAAGGGACCATTACAAACATAGAGTTGACATCCCGTTCTATCCGCCACGCTATAGGCGATGCTAAACGTCTAGCCGGCACCATAGCCCCGAAAGCTGTTATCTCAATCTCTGGAGCCTATACCCGCTCCATAAACAGTTCAGGCATTGTCAACATACCGCAACAGGAGATCGGCGTCAAAGAGATAAACCGAGTGATGCAGACAGCCCTATACAATGCCAATATTCCCAACGAGTATGAGGTATTGCATGTTCTACCCTACAACTTCAAGGTTGACGAGCAGGAGTTCATAGAGGACCCGTTTGGGATGAATGCAAGCCGCCTTGAGGTCGACACACATATCATAACGACACAAAAATCGAACCTAAGCAATCTTAAAAAGGCTGTCAAGTCGGCAGGCGTTGAAATAGAGAGCGTCGTTTTGGCCGGGTACGCATCGGCTATTTCGGCTCTTGGTGACGACGAGAAGGAGCTTGGAGTCTGCGTTATAGATATGGGCGGATCCACCTGTGAAATGGTAATTCACTCAGGTAACTCCATAAGGTTCAATACATTTCTCGCCGTAGGGTCGAACCATATCACCAACGATCTGTCTATGGCACTCCATACACCGCTGCATGTAGCTGAAAAGATCAAGTTAGAATATGGCTCACTGAAAACTCCTTCAAACGAGCTTATAGAGATACCGGTAATAGGAGATGAAGAGGAGAATCACGAAGTCTCTTTGGAGATCGTTTACAACGTCATTCAGGCCAGAGTGCAAGAGACTTTGATGATTCTTGCCAAAGAGCTCGAAAAGAGCAATCTAAAAGATCAAATAGGCGCAGGTATTGTTCTGACAGGCGGAATGACAAAACTTGAAGGTATCCGAGAGCTTGCTATGGCGATCTTCGACAATATGCCTGTACGCATAGCGAAACCTAAAAAGCTCGAAGGTGATTTCGAGCCCCTTCACGACCAGGCATTCGCAACTGTGACGGGGCTTTTGGAGTACGCTTCAGGCGGATATACCAAGTATGAAATAGACTCAAACAGAAAGATGCTTCATCAAAACGGCATCGACTCGCCAGATGAGGGAGATATGCAAGATATATCGCTTACCTCAAAAGATAAAGACGAGCCAGGCAACCTTAAAAATGATGACATAAAACAGACTCTAGCCAAGGTGGCGCAAGAGGATGAAAAAGAGAGCATCGGCCAAAAAATCAAAAAAATGTGGCACTGGATGACACAGATATTTTAGAAGGAGCAAAGAGTGAGCAGAAAATTTTCAATTGAAGAGTCCCCCGCTATCAGCGGAGCCAAAATCAAAGCCATAGGAGTTGGCGGCGGCGGCGGAAATATGATCAACCATATGATCAATCAGGGTATCGAAGGAATTGACCTGATTGTAGCCAATACAGATGTTCAAGCTCTTGAGACCTCAAAAGCCCCCTATAAAATCCAGATAGGAGAGAAGCTGACCAAAGGACTCGGAGCAGGCATGAAACCTGAAATCGGGCAGCAGTCAGCCATAGAGAGCTTCGAAGCCATTAAAGAGGTTCTTGACGGTGCCGACATAGTTTTCGTCTCTTCAGGGCTCGGAGGCGGTACAGGAACAGGAGCGGCTCCCATAATAGCGCAGGCTGCCAAAGAGGTAGGAGCCCTAACGGTATCTGTCGTGACGAAGCCGTTCAGATTCGAAGGACGCAAACGTCAAAAGCTTGCAGAGAGCGGTCTTGAAGAGCTGAAAAAAGAGAGCGACTCCATAATTGTCATACCCAATGAAAAGCTTCTTAGCATCATCGACAAGAATCTGGGCATAAAAGAGAGCTTCAAGATGGTTGACAACATCCTATCAAGAGCTGTAAGCGGCATAAGCAACGTCATACTCTCAAAAGGTGAGCACGACATAAACCTTGACTTTGCTGATGTCAATACCGTTATGAGCCATAGAGGACTAGCCCTAATGGGTGTCGGCGAAGCCAAAGGTCAAAGCTCGGCATACGAGGCGGTCAAAAATGCTATAGAGTCTCCGCTGCTTGACAATATGAGCATAAACGGGGCAATGGGTGTCTTGGTGCACTTCCACATTCATCCTGAATATCCGCTTCTTGAGATAAGCGAAGCTATGGGAATAGTAGAAGATAACGCCGACGAAGATGCACATGTAATATTCGGTACCACAACCGATGAAAATCTCGCTCCCGATGAAGTAAAGATCACTATAGTCGCCACAGGTTTTGAGAGCGAAGAGGAAGCAAAAACCGAAGAGGAGAAAGAGAGCAAAAAGCAGATCACTCTAATGCAGCCTGAAGTCAACGAAACTGCTATCCCCGCTAGCACACCAAGGGTAAAAGTGGTAGGCGGCTACGATAACGAAGAGATTCTCGACATCCCCACCTGGATGAGAAACCAGATGGATTAACTTTGCTCAACGCTCCTGAAAATGGATGGGACCATCACTCTCCCCATCCAGGAACTGCCTAACATACGGATTTTTCGTATGTTTGAAGTGTTCCGCGTCTCCAGCCTCTATTATCTTTCCGTCATAAAGCATTGCAAAGTAGTCTCCGGCCTTGAAACTCTCTTTAATATCGTGCGAAATAAGTACAGAAGTTACACCGAGACGCTTTTTCAGATTTATTATCATCTGAGATATAAGATCGCTGGTAATCGGATCAAGCCCGCTCGTAGGTTCGTCATAGAGAATTATCTCAGGATCAAGAACAATGGTTCTTGCTAGCCCCACCCTCTTTCTCATACATCCGCTAAGCTCATCTGGGTAGAGATTTAACACCTCTTTAGGCTTAAGCGCAACCATCTCGAGCCTCTCTATTATACGTTCTCTTATATCGCTCTCATCCATATCTGTATGCTCTCTTAGAGGAAAGGCTACATTTTCGAAAACATTCATACTGTCAAAGAGTGCACCGCTTTGAAAAAGAAAGCCCACTTTTTTGCGAATGCGCCTAATCTCATCGTCATCGGCTCGGCTTATCTCCTCGCCATCTACCCAAATCTCTCCATCATCTGGCTTCAGAAGGCCTACAATATGCTTTATTATGGTAGATTTTCCTCCGCCGGAAAGACCGAGAATTACAGTGGTCTTGCCTTTGGGAATCGTCAAATCGACCCCTTTTAAAACATGCTTGGGGCCAAAACTCTTCTTCAAGCCCTTTATCTCTATCATCCGTAAACCTTAAAATTAGACGATCTTTCTATAAAGGTATCGTCCCAAAAGTATTGCCAATGCTACCACAAAGATCTTGAAATCCCACTCAGAGGCGATATGGGCTTTCTGGAAAAGCTCATTCTCAAGTATAGACTCGCCTTGAGCCTGAAACTCAACTATCTGAGGAGTGTAGTAGAGGGTGAACATGAAACCGCTCCATACTGTTACAAATGCACTGTAGAAGGTTATAGGGTCTCTATAAAACCTAATGAAGTGGTACCCTTCGGCTACCAGTATGGCGATGCATGTGATAGTTACGACGATATTGCTCTTAAGAAATATCTGCGTCATTATAAGCCCCTCCTGATAGTGGGTAAGAACTCCGCTGCCAAGAAGATCATCTGCGTTAAAGATTACAGGAGCCGCAAAAACTCCGACACTAAGACCTACCCCCAAAGTAATGCCAAGCAGCATAAGGTATGGTATCCATAGAAATTTTGGCATCGAAAGCTCAATTGGTGATTTTGCTTTTTTCATTATTGAGTATCCTTTTTATAAATTACAGAGCACTTAAAGCGCATATTTCATTAATCATTAAACATCTTCAAATAAAACCCTCTATCAAAACCTGCGAGATCTTTGTAGAATTCCGGCTTGGACAGAGCTTTTTGCCTGCAATAGCTTGCAATCTTCTCTCTTTGGTCGAAGCCCATTTCACATACGATATGAGAAATCCTGCTCTTTGCCGCAGAGTCGATAATCTTTTTTATAAGCTCATCTCCAGATTCGCCTCCAAAGAGAGCCTCTTTAGGCTCAAACGTTACAGGCAGCGGAAGCTTGTAGCCATCGCTTATATAGGGAGGGTTAGAGACGATAAGCTCTATATCTTCAGTTACATCAGAAAGCATATCGCACTTTTTTAATGATACTCGATCTAAAAGATCGTAACGAGCAAGATTTCGTTTTGCATAAATAAGCGCTCTTTCACTTATATCGGTCGCAACTATTCGAAGGCGGGGAAACTTTCTTGCCAAAACGAGAGAGACGGCACCGCTGCCTACACCTATCTCAGCAACTCTCTCTATCTTATACTTCTCTATCACCTCTGCCGCCTTATCGACAAGAAGCTCTGTTTCAGGGCGGGCTATTAGCACACCTGGTCCAACTTCAAGCTCTACATCGTAAAAAGAAACCATGCCGGTTATATACTCTATCGGCTCACCCTCAGCTCTTCTTTCAACAAGAGCAAAATATGAGTCTGCCTCTTCAAGAGAATCGTTAGATGCCAAATGGAGCATATGTCTCTTTAGAGCCAAAAGATCTCCAAGCAGTATCTCAGCCTCAAGCCTCGGCCTGGAAGCAACCCCTTTCAACCTTCCGGAAGCTTCGCGCAAAGCCTCTTCTATCGTCACAGAGTGCACTCTCCTTTTAGAGCTTCGTCACTGCCGCTTTTTGCCACACTTTTATCTCCAAGAGCTTTTAATCGCTCGATTATTGGCGGGTGAGAGTAGTAGAAAAATATCGTCAAAGGGTGTGCCTTCGGGAAGCTCTGATTCTCATCCACCAACTTTTTCAGCGCACTTACAAGATCTGCAGCGTTGCAGACTTGCGCAGCATATCTGTCGGCCTCGTACTCGTTTCTTCTGCTTATTAAGCTTATGATGGGCATGAAGATAAATATAAACATAGATATCAAAAGCATAAAGAGCACCATCAACATAGCCGGAGTCTCACGAACTCCCAGCTCCATAAAGAAGCTGGTCGGAATGTGGCCGAATATATAGAACCCGACAAAGAGAATACCCCCCAGCATCGCAATATTTTTATATATATCGTGATGCTTGAAGTGGCCAAGTTCGTGTCCGAGTACCGCAAGAAGCTCCTTCTCGCTTAACTTTTGCAAAAGAGTGTCAAAAAGCACCACTCTCTTGCTTTTTCCCAAGCCGCCGAAATATGCGTTGAGCCTCGAGTCTCTTTTGCTCGCATCAACTACAAATACCCCTTCGCTCTCAAAACCTGACTTTCTTAGAAGTTCGTCAATCTTCGCTTTTAAATTTTCATCTTCAAGAGGAGTAAATTTGTTAAACATAGGGGCTATGACGGTCGGATAGAGCAGATTCACTATCACAATGAAAGCAAAAATCAGCAAAAAGCTAAACAACCACCACATAGGAACATTGATGATGATCCAAGCTATCGCGGCACTCAAAACGGATGCTATTAGCAGAGTCATGATTCCGCTTTTTATCTGGTCGCTTATGAAAAGCTCAGGGGTCATGTTGTTGAATTTGAAGCGTTCATCTATGACGAAAGTCTTATATATAGAGAATGGAAGTTCTGCTATATAGTTCACTATCAAAAAGAGGTTAACTGCGACTACCGCCTGCATAATCGGTCCCATATTCCACGTAAGCGTATCGAGCCAGCGGATACCGAAAGAGAGCCAGAATAGAAAAAGTGCATACTCTATAAGTGTTTCGACAATTTTTAGGCGCTCAGTAGCGATAAGATAATTCGCCGCTTTCATATATTTACCCGGAGACATAAGCACCGGATTCGAGTGTTTGGCTCTGGCTACATAGCCTATCTGCATAACACTGATGTAAACCTTCACAAGAACGTAAAGGAAAAAGATGATGGAGAGCATTTCGGTCATACTCATCCTAAGAACCTCCATGTTTGCATCGGCTCCCCCTATATTTTCGATGTAATGGAGATTATAGCCAAGATAGGTTAAAATCTCTTTTCAAAAAAAATTTAGAACTACTTACAAAAGTATTGGAAAAAAAGGGTGTCATGGCACTGATAGACCTGCTCGATGTAGATAAACAGTTCGAATCACAGATTATATTTAAAGGCATAAACTTTCATATAGATGAATATGAGCGAATTGTCATAGTTGGAAGAAACGGCAGCGGCAAGTCGACTCTTATGAAGATAGTAAGCGGAGAGATAGAGCCAGATAGCGGAAAGAGAATTGTCAGGCAGGGCATCAGAATCGAGATGCTTAGCCAGCACCCAAATTTTGACGCGGGCGTGACGGTAAGAGAAGCCATAGAGAACGAGTTGACCGAAATTCAAGAGGCTAAAAAACGGTACGAAGAGATTTCGACGCAGCTAGCTGAAGATTTCGAAAACAGAGCTCTTCTTGACGAACATAGCAAACTTGCCGCCTTTTTAGATTACCACAACGCATGGAACCTCGATGACAAGATAGAACGGATCCTGCAGGAGTTCAAACTCAAAGAGTATGAAGATCGTCTTGTTATTTCACTCTCGGGTGGAGAGCAGCGCCGGGTTGCTCTGGCTTCTCTCATTTTGAAAAAACCCGATG
>JAKIUX010000022.1 GCA_021647345.1 Hydrogenimonas sp. | reverse complement strand
CGCTCGCCAGTCAAAGACAGGCGATAAGAAGGTGCGGGCGCAGTTGTAGATAGCCCAGGAGCTTATGAAGCATCTCGAAGAGATAAAGCCGGTCAGCACATTTGAAAATAGAGAGGATGAAAACTTTCTTCAGCTCGACAAAGAGCTCCGATTTTTGAGCAATAAACCTATAATATACGGTGCCAATGTGGACGAAGATGGGCTTTTGGAAGATAACGAGTATGTCAAAGCGGTTCAAAAACATGCGAAAGAGGTTGGCGCCGATGTTATAAAACTCTGCGCAAAGATCGAAGAGGAGCTTGTGCAGCTTGAAGAGGATGAAGCACAAGAGTTTCTTGAGGAGCTCGGCATAGAGGAGTCTGGTCTTGATAAAATCATAAAAACCGCTTTTGCAAGGCTGGGACTCATAAGCTACTTCACGGCTGGTGTGAAAGAGGTTAGAGCCTGGACTATCCACAAAGGATGGAAAGCACCCAAAGCCGCAAGCGTAATTCACAACGACTTTGAGAAAGGGTTCATTAGAGCCGAAGTGATAGCATACGAAGATTTTGTCAAGTATGGCGGTGAACAGGGAGCCAAAGAGGCGGGTAAAATGCGCCTTGAAGGCAAAGATTACGTAGTGCAAGACGGTGACGTAATGCACTTTAGATTCAACGTCTAAAATAGACTGTACTTGCTAAATAGTAATTAGTGTAATGTTTAATGGCATCGCTTTTTAGCCTTCTATTTCTCATTGCTAATTGCTCATCTCTCATCGCAATGCAACTTAAATAGCTAAACTACTCTCCATATATGCGCTATAATATTCAATAACCCCAAGGAAGGAGAGAACTTATGGCATTTAAGCTTCATATAGAGGGCGAAGGAAGGAAGATAGGTTTCTACAAACTCAACAGATTGGAGTTCGAAGGGGTAGAGATAGATACTGACACAGATTTCGATGAGGTCGATATCAAAGAGCTTTTTGAAAATATCAACGCCTATATAGAAAGCGGAGAGTTGGATGAGCTTGACGCTTCGCACACTATAACCGCTATAGATCCGGATAGCGCGACGGTAACTCTCGATGCGGACGGTTTAGATGAAGTTGAAGTCTCTATGGATGATCTTTCGCTTAAAAACCTCGATGTAGATAGAGAGCTTAAACTTCTTAAGAGCGCAAAAATAGGAGATATTTTTTTCGTCAGAACGGAAGCGGGTGAGGCTTATTGGGATCTAAGCGGAGAGGGTGAAGAGTCATTTTCGCTTCAAAATGTCGAGATCGGATATCTCGACTGCACAAACTCTCATAACCAATACGAACTTTTAAGAGATAGCTACTACGAATTTCTATGCGACCAGATTATACCGCAAGAGGCCTGCTACAAAGGAGAGAAACTTGAGCTTGATGAGCATGTTCTACGCAGTTGTCAGGTATTCGGAGATCTATATATTGTACGCCAAGAGCTTCCGGGACGCGAGAAGATTTTCCAAAGAGTAACACTCGAAGAGAGAATGAGGCTCAATGGCTTCGATGATACCGTAGAGCCTACTTAGCAAATAGGGCCTCTTGAGCAGGCCCTGTACAATTAAAACTTGTAGTTGGCTATGATTCTGTACTGATGAAGAATCGGCAACTGCGAAACGGTGCCGTCGGCAGCTATACCTGCTTTGTTTCTAACCCATATACCTTTAAGAGCGACAGAGAGGCTCTCTTTTTTGTAGGCCAGGACAGCGTTTAGATCGTTTTCCGTTTTGTCGAAGCGGTCGTTGTCGTACCACGCCGAGCTAAGAGTCATACTGTACCCGGCAAATCCGAAAGCCCCGAAATCCTGTCCGTAAGCTATCTTCACCCCGTCAGTTCCTCCGCTATAGGCCGTATCGGCACCAAGACCCTCCCCGTAGTTTGAAAGAAAGAGGTTATTGGCGGTAATCATGTTGGTGTAAAGCGGTGTTCCGTCCCACGGAAGCACAAGAGAGTCGTGATAGTTGTCATCTTTAAATACTGAAGAGAAAGCACCCATAAACTTCATACTTCTAAAGTTTACACCCAGTTTTGCCGCAACCGCTCTGCTCTTAATAGCTTTGCCGCCGGTAACTGAGCCCGCTTTTGCGAGATTCGTATCGGCCTCTCCGACAGAGTCTTGCATTATGCCTTGAAGTGCAAAAGTATAAGATAGTTCATCGCTATGTTTATGTTTATAGTTCCAGTCGGCATATATTGAGTTGATAAAGTCCGGAGAGTAGTAATCTATAGCTTTGATAGCGTGTTTTCCGCCCTTCCAAGAGAGACAAAAGGGTATGACCACACCGCTATCGCTTCCGGTTATCTCTTTTGTTTTGTCGCCCAAAGCGTGCCTGACGATATTTATGAATTCGCTGGAAGTTCTCTGCTTGAATGCGTCAAGATATGCTATGCCTATATTTAGACCGTTTTCAAGCTTGAATCTTGCATGAGCCCCCTTTACGGCGGAGGGAAGCATTCTTACCTCTTTTGCGTTTATTAGAGGAGTTTTTATGACTTTTCTACCTCCCCAGAAATCAAAATTGTCTCTTGTATAGGAGATATAGGCCTCTCCAAGGACTGAAAAACCTTTCTGGCCCGCTACATCGCCGGGCGCACCTCCGGCTCTTATACTGTTGTCTCGTCCGATGATGGAGGTATCTACATTATTTGGCAACGCGAAAGGCTGTGTGGTCATGAATGTGACAGTAGCAGCAAGCTCTCTGAATTTGCCAGTAGTGTATGAAAGCTGCCCGCCTACGGAGTTGGCAAAAGCTGTAGAACTGATGTCACCCACTTTCTCTTTATGTGTATTTATGTAGTAGTACTTGATATTGCCCGAAACTTTACCGCTCTTTATGGCTTCACCCAAAGAGTCAGAAGCGTGAAGACTCCCATAAAGCGTCGAAACAGCACATATAGAAAGCAAAACTCTCTTTCTCATCCAATAACCCCTTTATCAAAATATATTTTCGTCGATTTTACCATGTAGGTTCGATAGGTTCAATCAAATATAGTTCATAATGAAATAAATTTTTATGAACTGTTTCGATTTTGACCATAGAACTATATTTATAATAAAAAGTTAAGGAGAAGCGATGAGTATAGTCGGTAGTTTCAAAACTGTTGCGGCGGGCAGCCCAAAGCCATAGGGATAGAAGGGCACCAGGATGCGAGAAACTCAATAGTGTCCTTAGTGTATTCCATTATATTTTGATGTTAAAATCACAAATAAGACTACCTGTTCGCAAAGATGCCCACTTCTTCACTTCTACATCTATTATCCTTGTTGAGCCTTTCGAGCAGATTGGGTAGATGAGATACGCCGGTAATCTATAAAATCAAAGTGAAAGAACTGCAGACTACCCTCAAGCCCCTCTTCAAGGTAACTCTAACGGCAGTGGCAAGATATGTAGAGAACACCTAAAGAGCAGAACTAAAGCCAAATAAGCGGTAAAACGTTATTCCTGCAATAGATCTACTCCCTTATGTGAGCTATTCTCTCTCCGAAGCGCACATGGGTTCTGTCGCTGGTGCGAATATCCATAAGGCCCGGCTGGGCGAAAAGAAGAACCGTAGAGCCCATTTTGAACATTCCGAGAAGATCACCCTTGTAGATCCAGAGCGGTTTATCGTCGTAGCGGTACAAAGTTGGCTCGTAACGGTTTGCATTTGTCTTTATGCGATGATCGAACGCTATTGTCATCTTTCCTACGTTAAGAGCCCCTACAAGCACAATGAATATGCGCCCGCCCCCTTCTGTGAAGCACTCAACAATTACCCTCCCATTCTCTACAAATAGCTCCTTTTGCCTCTTCAAAGAGGGGAAATTGACTGGGTAGAGTTTGCCGGGTTTATGCAAAATAGATGCTACCCTGAGTTTATAAGGCATATGGTAGCGGTGGTAATCTTTCGGAGATAGGTAAAGATTTATGTAACTGCCGTCGTAGAGCTCCTTCGCCTCTTTGAGATAGTATGGCGTAAGAAGATCATCTATACTATACTCCATACCCTTTATCTGCATAGCTCTATCTTTTTTAAGAGTGCCGCATTCGGTCACGAATGCGTCTACAGGAGAGATTAGGGAACCTGCCCTATGGTCTATAGGACGCGGTTTTTTAAGCTCTCTGGTAAAGAGAGCGTTGAGTGTCGGGTATGTTGATGGTGGCGCAAACTCGCTCATATCGAGCCCTAGAAGATTTACATAGGCGTGATTTATAAAAGATTGCACTTTCGAAGGAAACGGATGATCGGCGAACCTGCCGAACCACTGTGATACTATGTTGGTTATGTGTCTCTTTGCCATCTACTCTATTATCTCCAATGCCTCTTTCATGAGAGTTATATGATAATCCTCCTGAAAGTTTATAAAGTTGAAAAAATCTCTCAGCTCATCATTTTTCACCGCTTCGGCAAGCGCCCTGCACTGCTCTTTTGCCCCCTTCTCCTCTTCGATTCCATCTTCTAAAAAGCGCTTTAGAGAGTCGAATCTGTAGATCTCCTGTGTAACCATTCTCGGCACAGCAAGGATCCCGAGTCTGGCCATAAGATGAGCGAAAGATTTCAAATGAAACTTCGACTCATCTATTAATATCTGAAATATTTCGAACACTCTTTTGCTATCTACAACCCTCTGGGCATAGGAGTAGATGATTATAAGCTCATACTCCTTGTAGCTCTCTTCGAAAAGAAAGAGCACCAGAGCATCGAGCGACTCTTTATCGAGATCGACACCATCAAGCTTCAAAGATTTGTCAAATGCGGTTATAGGCTCTTCTTTGCCAAGATTTCTCGACAATTGTGAAGCTATATACCTAAGATCGTGTATGATTCTTGAAGCGAGCGGATCTTTGCTCTCGTTCAATTGATCAAGAATCCTCTCTACCCCCACAAGAGAGAAACGTGCCGCTTCGCCTTCATTCTCAAACTCCAGCGTCAATGCAGGCCGTTCGTAGCTATACTCTATACCTCTTTTTACGAAAAGCTCTTCCACAAAACGCATATGTCTGTAGAGAATCTCGGAGTAGTCGTAGAGCCTCTCTCCCCACTCTCTATCTCTTACGGCAAAAGATGTAAAGAGCAGCCTAAGCCACCCCTCGTGCATCGTCGTAAATACTCTCTCAGCCATTTTTCACCTCTGTCTCCTCTATGCATCTATTTGCTATCATTCTTGTAGGCACCGGCGCGTGCGGGTCTGTTTTTTTAGCTTCATAGTGATCAAGCGCGGCGAAGAAAGCCTCCGCAACCAGCTCCGTACATGCCGCCTCTTCCGGAGGCATCATCTCTACCTTTTTAAGCATCAAAGATGTAAGCTCTTTCGACTCTTCAAGCGTAACTCCTTTGATCGTTTCTGTAAATATCGAACCGGCTATGACTGTGGTCATGCACGCTTTGGCCTGAAACCTTATATTTTCTATCATATTGCCATCTATCTTAAGATATATTATAACCATCTCCCCGTTTTGCGGATTTTTGCCTATGCCGACAGCATTAGGGCTCTCAAGTTTGCCGTAGTTTCTTGGGTTGATCATGTGGTCTATGGTTGTATCGTAAAGCTCTTTGGAGTCCAACAGCAGCTACCTTTTTTGTCGCAATTATACCGCTTTTAAATTTCTAAAGAAAGCTCTTTGCGCGCTAAATACATATTTATGGCCAAAATTTTTCAAAACATAAAAGATGGAGGCGATATGCATACAGGATCTATTAGATTGCAAGCTCTTTATACAGTCGATTGCGGCGGCAGCTTTGATTACAGGAGCAAAACCTGATATTTTTGCAAAAAGTTTAAAAAGCAAAATAGAAGCTTGCTTCACACTCCATTGTGACCAAGTTGCGCCTAAAAATTGTCGACGGTGCAATAGGTTTTAACTTCAACTTTGATCATGCGGCACTTATAACCTAAAAGCTAATATTCTAGCCGATATGGAGTTAGAGAGTTACAGCCGTGAAGCATCAAAACTGAGCAAAGAGGGGGGCTCTCTTCTATCTTAAGGTGTTAGGCTAAGGTATGAGTTCATAAGAGAGTTCGCTCTATATGGCGGGGTGACATACTCCAACATCTTCGGCGCAACCGCTGCGAAGTATGGCGGCAAGGAAGATAGATCTTTCGTAGCAGGTGTAAGATTTTGGTTCTGATTTTGGCACTATCGTCGCTCTGTAGTATAATTTTCGATAACGCCAAAAAGAAGGATATAGATGTCTTACAGAGTGCTGGACTGCGAGAGTGTAACGGAGCATCTTAGAAAGATCCCCTCCATAAAAGAGTTTTTCGAAGATGACGAACTAACGGCAGAAGAGATAGGAGACGGCAACCTCAACTTCGTCTATATCGTTAGAGGTGTCAAAGAGCCCTCCAAAAGCCTTATAGTAAAGCAGGCGGTGCCATATTTAAGGTGTGCCGGAGAGGAATTTCCGCTTTCAAAAGAGCGTATGAAATACGAAATTAGAGCGTTGCAAAGCTACGATATCCACGCACCTAAAATCTACCACGCCGATGAAGAGATGTCTCTTGTAGTGATGGAGCATCTAAAAGATCATATGATTTTAAGAAAAGGGCTCATAGAGAAAAGAGAGTATAAAAATTTCGCAGATCATATAAGCTCATTTTTGGCTCATACTCTCTTTAAAACATCCTCTCTATATCTTCAAAGCGATAAGAAGAGAGCTCTTATAGATAGATTTAACTCAAACACGGAGCTTTGCAAACTTACGGAAGATTTTGTCTTCACATTTCCATATATGGAGAATGAGACCAACTTCATTGAACCTATGTGCCAGAATGAGGCCAAAGAGCTCTTTGCAGACAACCTATTCAAAAAAAGAGTTATGGAGCTAAAGTATATATTCATGACCCGAAGCGACGCACTTTTACACGGAGACCTGCATACCGGCTCGATTATGGTAAACGACGAAGAGACCTATGTCATCGACCCCGAGTTCGCTTTTGTGGGCCCTTTTGGTTTCGACATCGGCGCACTCTTTGCCAATCTGCTTAGCGCATACATCTCCCACCGATATAGAAGCGGCGACGAACTCTACAGAGAGTGGCTTCTTTCACTTATAACGGAGATTTGGAGCGGCTTTGAAGAGAAGTTTCTTCAGCTTTGGAGCGAGACAGAGCAGAGCGCTCTTGTAACGAAAGGGTTTTTGGATGACAACATGCTCAAGCACTTTAAAAGAGAGTTCATGCTCAATATTCTGCGTCAAAGTGCAGGTTTTGCCGGGTGCAAAATGGCAAGAAGGGTTTTCGGCATTGCCGGGGTGGAAGAGATAAGAGGCATAGATGACCCCAAAAAAAGAAAAGCGGCAATGATGCAAGCACTTCGGACGGGACGCTCTTTGGTTATGGAGTATGAAAAGATCACTGCTGCAAAAGATTTACTCTTAATAGCGAAGGAGAGCGAATGAGAGGAGTCTACAGAGCCTTCAGACTTGAGAGTGACGGAACCGTTTCGGTACTTGACCAGCGACTGCTTCCCTTCGAAGAGAGGTATGTGACGCTAAAAAGCGCAGAGGATACCGTAGAGGCTATAAAGAGTATGACCGTAAGAGGCGCGGGAGTCATAGGAAACATCGCTGCATTCGGAGTCTACCTCGCATCAAAAGAGTCTAGCGGCGATATAGAGATGATCGAAAAGAGAGCTAAAAATATAAGAGAATCGCGGCCGACGGCAGTAAATCTTATGTGGGCGGTAGATAGACTTATGGAGATAGCTTATAAGAGCGATAAGAACGAAAGGACGCAGAGACTAAGAGATGAGGCGATAAAACTTTGCGACGAAGAGGCGCAAATGAGCGCAAAAATAGGCTCTTTCGGCGCCGATATGATAGAGGAGCTGATGCAGAGAAAAGGGCTTAAAAGAGTAAACGTGCTCACACACTGCAATGCCGGATGGCTTGCGATCGTCGATGACGGATCGGCGCTGGCTCCTATTTACGAAGCCAAAAGAAGAGGCTTAGATATTCACGTTTGGGTCGATGAGACCAGACCGAGAAACCAGGGAGCGAACCTGACTGCTTGGGAGCTTCAAAAGTGCGGTGTTCCCCACACCGTCATAGCCGACAACAGCGGCGGCCATCTGATGCAGCACAATATGGTTGACCTCTGTATAACGGGAGCGGACAGAGTCGGATTAAACGGCGATGCGGCAAACAAGATTGGAACCTACCTGAAGGCTCTGGCCGCAAAAGATAACGGCATACCTTTTTATGTAGCCCTTCCATCCTCCACTTTCGACTTCACCGTAACTGACGGGTTGAGCCAGATACCTATAGAGATTAGAAGCGAAAAAGAGGTGACTCACATAAAAGGACTCACAGACAAAGGAGAGGTTGAAGAGGTACGCATAGTGCCTGAGGGCTCCGCCGCTGTGAACTACGGATTTGATGTAACGCCTGCTAGGCTCATAACAGGGCTCATTACTGAACGAGGCATATGTCGCGCCGACAAAGAGTCTATAAAGAGCACCTTTAAAGATATAATATGAATGACGGAGTTGTAAAATATAGGGTTGAGCACACAAAGACAGGGTCTATTGACGAAACTCTCTTTGCCTCACTTCAACCCCTTAGAAGAAGACTTAAAGAGTTGGGTCTCATCGGCGTAAAAGAGGGAGTCGGTTACGGAAATATAAGCAGAAGGCTCTCTGACGGCAATTTCGTCATTACCGCGACTCAGACGGGGCACCTGCCCAGACTCGACGGAGACGGTTACGCCCTTATAACCGACTACGATGAAGATAGCTTCTGCATAAAGAGCAAAGGAGCGGCAAAACCGAG
>JAKIUX010000021.1 GCA_021647345.1 Hydrogenimonas sp. | reverse complement strand
AAGTTCACTCTACCTTAACGGTGAAGACTATATTTTTACTTATACGCCACCTGTTAATCAAACCGTAGATATTACACTTACCGGCACCGATGCTTATACGGGAGTATTTCTCTTTGACGGATGTCCTACTTCGGGGGGAACTTGTGTAACAAATAATACAAGCGTGTCCGTAGATCCTTCTCTATGTGGAGTAAACATAACCGCGGGGACTACTTACTATATTGTAATTTCCACCAACCCGGCTCCCGACTGCACGCCTTTTTATCTTAGTATAAGAGAAAATATTATTAGTACAATAAATTCTAATTGCAAAATAGGAAATTATTCCGTATCCTCTAATTCACAATGACAATATATATGCACAAGGAAAAATCTTGCTACGCGAAGACACCACCACGTATTTTCATATTCTTGCCCAACATTCGCCAACGCGTATCTCCGCACACAAAGTCCTCCCGGAAACCATTGGTATGTTTACGGCTGTTACTTTGCAAAACTTTTCCGAAACCCAAGAAAAACTCTTGAAACTTTGGCAAAAACAAGCTCCTGAAGAATATGAAGAATTCTTACGAAATAGAAAACAATTGGAAAAATATCTGAAAATAGATCTGGAAGAAGATTTTTTTACTTGGCTTGGAAAAACCATACATTTTGTCTGCAAAAATCATATGTGAAAACAGGTCACTGTTTTTGACCGCAGAGAAGCCTAAAGTGGCTACCACTTCTGCCATCACATCTGATTTTTGTTTGACGGTACCAAAGTAAGTTGAACCAGAAAGCAATGAGACAACAACGACATTGAGCTCACGCTCTTCTTTATAGACTTTAACAAAAGGTTTACCCAGTTTTGCTGTGGTCTTCCAATCAATCTTACGAATATCATCACCGCCGTTATTATGAAGGCAAGAAGTACGAGCCCCTCTTTCTGCAAAGCTTCTAGCGGGAAGGAGCTGCCTACGTATATAAAGAAGATGGGTATCAAAAATCCGAAACCGAAGCTTGACAGCTTAGTTTCGAGATCCTCTTTGTGGTCAAAAAAAGTTGCGATAAAAACACCGGCTATGAATGCCCCAAAGGCAACCTCGAGTCCAAGGTAGATCATGATTGCGAGCATCAAGAAGAGCATAGCCATACTTAGCCGGATATCCTGCTCTTTGGTATCGAAGTAGGGCATCATTAGATTGCGGATCTCAGGGTACCACCAAAAGAGCAGATGAAGAGTGTAGTAAAAGAGCGTCAAGAGAACTATGAAAGCTACGAGAATAGTTATTTTAGAGAAGAACTCGAAGCCCACTCCGTAGTGTATGCCGGCGCTTGCAAGTGTCAAAACGACGATGCTTACAAGCTCTCCGAGTATTCCTATAGTAACCGTTAGACGAATCCAAGGAGTCTCTTTGCCGTACTCTTTCGAAAGAGCCGCTATGAGGCCGACAGAGATGAGCGGAAATATGACCATATAGACAAAGCTCATACCGAGCTGATAGGCTATAAGTACCGAAAGGGCGTAGAGAAGGGCTATATAGGCGGTCCCGGCTTTCAATGTTGCTTTATCTGTCTTAAGAAGCTTCTTCACGTTAACTTCGAGCCCCGCGACGAACATAAGATAGAGAAATCCGAACTCTGCTACAAGCTCAAAATATTTGTTGTGGCCGTCTCCAAAAAGGCCAAAAGCCCCTGCTATTGCGCCAAGTATAATCTCTATGGGCGTTGTGGGAAAGTGGAGGATTCTTGCTATAAAAGGGGCCACCCATATTAGCAGAGAGAGGGTGACTATAATTTGAACTTCAGTGCTCATTGCACTCTTTTGCTATTTCATAGCCCGCCTCTTCGATCATTCTGTGATCTCTAAGAGGGTCGGTTCCCGATGTGGTGAGGTAGTCTCCTATGACTATGGCGTTGGCTCCGGCGGCGAAGATTTCGCTGTCTCTGCTACCAAAAGTTACCTCTCTGCCGCCGGCTACCATTATGCGCTGTTTCGGCAATATCTCTCTGGCTGTTTTTATCATACCGAGCGCCTCTTCTATGGGCAGAGTCTCTCCCCTTAGAGGCAGTGCTTCGTTAGAGTGGTAGAAGTTGATCGGTACCGATGCCGGCTCCAAAGATGCTACGGCTTCAAGCATCGAGACTCTATCCTCCAAGCTCTCACCCAGGCCGAATATACCGCCGGTGCATAGGTTTAGCCCCGCCTTTTTAACATTTTCGCATGTTTCGTATCGCTCTCTCCAGCTGTGTGTTGAGCAGATTTGGGGGTAGAAGCTTTCGGAAGTTTCAAGATTGTGGTTGTAGCTTCCTACGCCGCTGTTTTTAAGAGTAGTAAGCTGCTCGTAAGATGCGGTGCCGTTGCAGGCTATTATGTTGAGCTCGGGAACCTCCCTCTTAACCGCCTCGGCAGCTTCGCAAACGAAACGAAGGCTCTTTTCGTCGAGCCCTTTGCCGGCAGTTACAAGACAAAAGCCTACGGCAAAACGATCTCTCGCCGCCTTAGCTTCTTGTACTATCTTTTCAATAGGTTTATGGTAGAAGCGCTCTATGGCCGCTGCGTACTTTACGCTCTGGGTGCAAAATTTGCAATCTTCGAGGCAGTGGCCGCTTGAGATGTTGCTTATGGCGCAAAGAAATATCTTTTTAGACATCTATACTGCTCTTTCATATATGATATTGTTATATTGCCATTCTCTCTCTTTGATGCGCCTTTGAAGATGAAGTATCTGCCACTCATTTTTAGTAACGTTAAGCAAAACAGCTTCGCTTACAGGTTTGTTTCTAGCGCACGCTTCGCCAGGGTTCAAAAAGAGCCTCCCCTCTTTGTCGCACCTGGCGGAGAATTTGTGTGTATGGCCGAATATGATAAGGTCGGCATCGGGAGAGAGAAACCAGGGATGGTGCATAAGTTTTACCTTGAGACCATCGATCTTAAAGTAGTGCGGTTCTGTGAAGAGGTTGTATCTATCTTTCAAGTGAGTAAGCTTGGCGTCGTTGTTTCCAAGTACGGCCACATAAGGAAGGCCCGAGCTCTCTATGTAGGCCAGGGTCTCCTCTTTGCCTATGTCGCCTGCATGAACAAGAAGCCCCGCTCCGTTTTTTACGAGAATATCTATCGCCTTTTTTGCGCGACCCGATTTTTTATGGGTATCGCTTATGACTCCTATCTTCATTTTATGCTTATTTGCCAGGCTGCTGCTCTTTTGCCTCTTCCCGATGCTTGCACTTTATGCACTCGTAGACCTCTTTTCCTCTGTAGGTGCGTTTGACGGTTGTGTATCCGCACTCCGGGCACTTAATATCGGTAGGTTCGAATTTAGAGATGAATGTGCATTTAGGGTAGTTGGAGCAGCCGAAAAATTTGCCTCGCCGAGAGTTTCTCTCAAGCAGTTCCCCGCCGCATTCAGGGCACTTCACCTCAAGCTTTTTGGGTTTTTCGAGTGATCTTGTATTTTTGCATTTAGGGTATGCGCTGCATGCCAAAAAGGAGCCTCTCCTTCCAGTTTTTACTACCATTGGAGCGCCGCACTTTTCGCATGTTTCGTCAGCTATCTGCGGCTCTTTCGCCCCGCTTTCGCCCTCTTTCTCTATCGCTTCCGTGTAGCGGCACTTGGGGAAGTTGGCACAGGCTATGAAGTCGCCGTATCGTCCGCTTCTAAGAAGCAGTTCGCGTCCGCATTCGGGACACTGGCGCCCAACGGGTTCAGCCTTTTTAAGGCTTTTGATCTCCTTTTTCCCTCTCTCCACTTTTTCTATGAAGGGTTTGTAGAAGTCAAGAAGCAGCTTCTGCCAATCCTCCTTTCTCTCCGCCACTTCGTCGAGCTTCTCCTCCATCTTCGCAGTAAAGTTGGAGTCGACTATTTCTGGAAAGTGCTTCTCGAGTGTCTCTATGACGGTAAATGCAATGGGTGTAGGAACAAGCTGGCGCTTCTCAATCTTAATATATTCGCGAGAGACCAGAATCGATATAGTGGGAGCGTATGTGCTCGGTCTTCCTATCCCCAAAGATTCGAGCTTTTTAATGAGGCTCGCTTCGGTATAGCGAGGAGGCGGTTCGGTGAAGTGCTGGTTGGCGCTCAGCTTTTGAAGCTCTGCCTGCTGCCCCTCTTTGAGTTCCGGCAGAAGCTTCTCTTTCTCATCATATCCCATTATGCGGTAAAAGCCGTCAAATATTAGCTTGCGGCCGGTCGCCTTGAATACTCCATCTTCGCTTGCGAAGAGAATGGTTTGTGACTCCAAAACCGCATCGCTCATTTGGCTTGCCAAAAAGCGGTTATATATGAGTTTATATAGTTTCAGCTCATCGGGCGTAAGATATTTTGCCGCAACTTCAGGGGTAAAATCGAGACGTGTGGGGCGTATCGCCTCGTGCGCCTCTTGTGCACCTTTGGCTTTTGAGGTGTAGATTTTAGGTTTTTTTGGAAGATACTTTTCGCCAAAGCTTTTTAGTATAGCCTCTCTGGCGGCATCGCGCGCCTCTTTGGCTATGTTTAGGCTGTCGGTTCTCATATATGTTATGACACCCATGACTCCTTTGTCGGTAGAGACGCCCTCATAGAGTTTTTGGGCTATCATCATGGTTTTTTTCGGTGAGAAGCTAAGGCGTCCGGAGGCGCTCTGCTGCAGTGTTGAAGTCATGAATGGCGGGGGAGTCGAGCTCTTTCTCTGTTTCTTCTCTATGCTCTTGACGCGGTAGTTCTCTCCTTTTAAGGTAGATTCAATCTCTCTTGCCTCTTTTTCGTCGCAAATCGTCATCTTCTCAATCTTCTTGCCTCTAAACTCGACAAGCTGCGCTTCGATTTCCGGCTTGAAGATGGCATCTATGCTCCAGTACTCGACCGGCTTGAAGGCTTTGATCTCCCTCTCTCTATCTACGACTATCTTCAAAGCTGCGGATTGTACCCGTCCTGCGCTCAAACCCTTTTGAATCTTAGATGCCAGAAGCGGAGATAGCTTGTATCCGACTATCCTGTCAAGAAGGCGTCTTGCCTGCTGGGCGTTGACCTGATCCATATTGATCTTGCGGGGATTCTCCAGCGCATGTTTTATGGCACTTTTGGTGATCTCGTGGAATACTATTCTTGGAAGATCCTCAGGGTTTTTGCCAATAGCTTTTGCTATGTGGTAGCCTATCGCCTCACCTTCGCGGTCTTCATCGGTCGCTATATATACATTGTCGCTCTTTTTGGCAAGATCTTTCATCTGTTTGACGATAGCGCTATGCTCTTTGTCAACTCTATATTGCGGCTCAAACCTCTCATCTTCGAGTTTTATGCCGAAGCTGTGTTTGGGAAGGTCTCTGATGTGCCCTTTAGAGGCGATAACCTCGAAATCTTTACCGAGAAAGTTTTTTATGGTTCTCGCTTTTGCCGGCGATTCGACTATAATAAGATTTTTCAACTCTTTTCCTATATATTTATGGTTAGGTAGAAAATTTTAGTGGATGCAATTCTATCATAAAGCACTCTTAAACTATTTTTATTTTCCGTCGATATTTGTATAAAGAAGCCAACCAAAGGATTGAAAATGGCAGATTATGGATCATTGAGCACACTTGGACTAGGAAGCAGCGGAGCATTGAATTATGACATCATAGATAAATTAAGACAAGTAGATGAAGATGCGCAGATCAAGCCTCTTGACAGCCAGTTGGAGGATATGCAAAATAAGCAGACAGAGCTTGCAAAGATCACTACTATGACAGCTTCTCTTAAGAGCTCCCTGTTTGAACTTTCAGATTCTGTATTGTTTGCAAAAAGGTCGGTAGAGGTCACTGGTTCAGATATAGAGGCTTTTGTAGAGGACGGCACTAAAGCTCAGCAGATAGATATATCGGTAAAGAGCTTGGCAAGAGAGGATATTAAGCAGACAAAAGGGTTTGCGGCCGATACTTCCGTCGTTACGACGGTAGATACAGATATGGCTATAGATATAGGAGGAGAGTCAACCACTTTTACCGTAGCTGCCGGTACTACTCTCGCTGAGCTTAAAGATCTAATAAACGAGCAGATGGGCGGCAGTGTTGAGGCTACAATTTTAAATACCGGCGGAACCGACCCGTATAGGCTCGTTTTAAAGAGTACCCAAACAGGTGCCGATCAGGCTATGAGTTTTTCATTTGACGACGGTGATCCTAATACGGCTAACGACGACTTTTTAGATCTGACTCTTGCTTCGGCGAATGTGCAAGATGCAGCAGATGCGCTCTTTACATATAACGGAATAGATATTACACGCTCTTCAAACACGATAGATGATCTTGTAGTCGGTATGACCTTGACGCTTAAGGGCGAGAGCGGTGCCGCTAACAGAATCGATATAACCCAAGATAACGAAGCTATTGCGGATAAAGTGGAGGAGTTTGTAAATCAGTATAATGAGCTTATGAGCGAGCTTTCGGCAGTAACTAAATATGACCCTGAGAGTAAAACCGCGGGTATATTTCAGGGCGATAGCACAATAGTTTCTCTAAAGTTGACAATAAGCCAGCTATCTATGGGCTTGGCTCCAAACGGCCACGGACTTGCAGATTTCGGCATAGAGGTAAATAGAGACGGTGTAATGAGCCTTGATAGAGACAGGTTGATATCCTCTATAGAGAACGATCAAGAGCTTGTATCAAATACATTTGCGGGAACAGATAGTGAACCAGGTATTTTCGCTTCGCTTAAAGATTATCTCTCTACTGCAGCTACAGATAGTGACTCGATGCTATCAGGGCTTGATGAATCTTTGAGAGAAAGAGAGAAGGCTTTGGAACTGAGGCGAGAGAGAACATTGGCCTCGCTGGATAATAAGTATGAGATTATGGCTCAAAAGTTTGCGGCATACGATGCAATGATAGGTAAGCTAAACGCTTCTTTCCAATCTCTCCAGTCGATGATTGACGCTCAGGCTAATAGCAGCAACTAAATAGATTTGCGGCCTCTTAAAAAATTTTGGGCCGCACCCCCTAAACAATTTTTTCAATCTGTCGATACTCTTAGTAAGAGCAAGGAAGCTCTTTAACCCAAATATAAACAAGGAGGAAATCATGGGATTTCGAATTAACACAAACATAGGTGCGATGAATGCTCATCGTAACTCCCTTATGACAAACAATGAGCTCAACAAGAGCCTTGAAAGACTAAGTTCAGGTCTTCGCATAAACAAGGCTGCTGATGATGCTTCAGGTATGGCGATAGCCGACTCTCTTAGGTCTCAAGCGCAAGGATTGGGTCAGGCTATTAGAAACGCAAATGACGGCATAGGGGTTGTCCAGACTGCCGACGGTGCTCTCGATGAGTATATCAATATCATTAACACTGTCCGCACCAAAGCTATTCAAGCCGCTTCTGACGGGCAGAACGCAGACTCTCGTGCAGCTATTCAGCGAGATATTACAAGGCTGCTTGAAGAGGCTGACAACATTGCCAAAACCACTTCGTTCAATGGCTTGAAACTGCTTGACGGTTCATACACAAACAAGCATTTTCAGATCGGTGCATATTCAAACGAGACAGTAGACTTTAGCATCGAGTCTACAAGGGTATCTAAAACAGGAAATACTACCGAGGCTATAGGCGCTGCCGTATCGGCAGGAACCACGGCGGCAGACCTAAGCGTAAACGGAGTAACTATTAGCCAAGTTACTGTTTCGGATACCACCAAAGATGGAGCCAATTTGATTGCGGACGCCATAAACGCAGCTAATGCGGGGGTTACCGCAACCGCAAGCACAACCGTTACCGGCGGAGCCATTACGGCCGGTTCGCTCGCTGCGGGTGATCTTGTGATTAACGGTGTTGCTGTTGCTGCTGTATCGTGGAACGACAACGACAGCAGCGGAGCGCTGGTTGACGCTATAAACGCCATTACATCAAAAACGGGTGTAAGAGCCGAACTTTCCGGTACCGTACTTAAGCTCACATCGCTAAACGGCGAAAATATTCATATAACGGATCCAAATACGGCTGCTGACTTTGGAAATACAGGTTTGACTGCCGGAACTAACTTTGGTTCTGTAACCTTAGTAGGCCAGTCTGTAAGTATCCAAAACGCTACAGCTGTCTCAGGTCTTAACGCTACCACTATAAACTCATATACCCTTGAGGATGTAGATGTCACAACTTATGCTGGAGCGCAAAAAGCAATCTCTATAGCTGACTCAGCTCTTAAAGAGCTTGATAGAACTAGATCTGACCTCGGTTCGGTTCAGAACCAGCTTGAGTCTACCATTCGAAACATCTCTGTTACTCAGGTAAACGTTACCGCTGCAGAGAGTCAGATAAGAGATGTCGACTTTGCGCAAGAGTCTGCAAACTTCAGTAAATACAACATTCTCTCTCAAAGCGGCTCATACGCTCTTAGCCAGGCAAATGCCGTTCAGCAGAATGTTTTGAGGCTGCTTCAGTAGTACTCTTAAGCGGTCTTTACGACCGCTTTGCAAACCTCTTTATAAGACCCCTTTTTTCTCCGGGCCTTGGCCCGGACTCTTCATTTTCGTTGCAAATTCAATAGCTTTTTTATTGTAGTGCCTATATGGCAATATGCTATAATGTAATTAAAAAGGCAGTGCAAAAATGTTGTATCGTAACGATATATTGTCTATGCTTGCCGCATATAAAAAGAGATTTACAGATAAGTACGGTATAGAGGAAGAGGCTATAAGTGCCTGATATGGGACTTGCTAAAGAGATATTGCTACAAATAGATGAGGCATTGGCAACTATAAAGATTGGTTCGCAGAGGTAGAGAGTGTGAGCTATTTTATAGATACAAAACGAGGTTAAGAGAAGAATACCAAGGCTGTTTACAATATGTGTAACGGTGAACTTCATGAGCTTCATAGTGCTAAGAGTAGAGATCTGCTTTAAGTTTTAAGATAAACCTTATGCCGCGTATAGATCACAAACTATTCTACTCAAAAACAGTAGCTAAATATGGCCGATGCGCCCAAGGTGTCGCATGGAGCGACGAGTCGCGCCAAAAGAGGCGTTTTGCCCAGCTTCTTAGAGCCATACCCGATATATCGAAAGCGGCTGTTGTAGATGCCGGATGCGGCTTTGGCGATCTATGGCTTTTTATGAGAGAGAGGGGCACTCTTCCAAAGGGGTATTTAGGGCTC
>JAKIUX010000020.1 GCA_021647345.1 Hydrogenimonas sp. | reverse complement strand
ATCAAAAGAACAAGTCCTGAAAGAAGATATACAGGTACAAGGCGGTTGAAAAGATCGAGCTTATTGTATAGAAGCTCTGCTTCTACGCGTGATTTAGGCGGTATAATGTCGGCGCCGTATTTTGCTTGATAAGCCTTTATATCGTTTACCGCTTCGTCAGCCAAGCTCCAATCATCTGTTGTGATACCTTTGTTGAATCCGCTGAAATTTTTTTCAAGTATCGCTCTAATCTCTTGTGCCTCTTGAGGCGGAAAGGTTTTTAGGGCCTCTACCGGAGCGTACCACTTCTTATTGTGGTCATGCTGAAGAGGAAATACTCGCATAAACTCGCCTGTATATACCATCCACGCTACATTCAGTCTTTCGTCAACTTTGATCAGTTCCTTATCGAAAGTACCGCGTTCGGCAGGTCTTTTTCTTGAAGCCTCCTCTACATATTTAGCAAGCTTGTAGTTGCCGTTTTTGTCAAAAATATCTAAGAATGCGAAATACTTTTCGTTTTCCGCTACCCCAAGCAGTTTTTTAACTTCAGGGTGTTTTACCTTTATCATTTTAATGCGCTTCCAGTATGACGGCATAGCAGTCATGCCGAGTATGATCTGGTTATGATCAAGCTCAAGCATAGTGTCTGAGCCGTGTATTTTGTTGAGGAAATCTATAGCGGCTGAATCGATTGGCTTTATTCTTCCATCGGGGCTCTGCATAAGGATAGAACCGTAATTTTGTGCATGTCTTTTATCAACTTTTTTTACGGTTTCGATTATCTGTTTCATATCTATCTGTTGATGATTGTGGCCTGCATGTGAGTCGGCGGCCATAAGGTTGCCGGAATTGAAGAGCAGAATCGCCAATGCCGCTGCCGATGCAGCATTTTTTACACTTTCTATATATCTCGTTCTGGCCAACTTACCGAACCTGCCGTATGGATTGAAGAGATTCAAAAAGAGCCCTAATGCCAATAGTGTATAGCCGATATATGTAGGCCATTTGCCAGGGTCGTGGTTTACAGAAAGTACTGTTCCTTTTTCATCTTGATCGTAGCTTGACTGGAAGAATTTGAAGCCGCCGTACTCAAGCGTGTTGTTCATATATATTCTATAAGGCATTTTCACTCCATTTTTTTCGTCGTAAAGTATTACGTGGCTTTCGTAAGACGATGGGCTCATAGATCCGGGGTATTTTTCCATAACAAAATCTTCAAGATACATATAAAAAGGGAGTGTCAGCTCTTTTGAACCCCACTCCAGTGCAACTTTTATATCTCCAAAATCTACATTCTCTGTAAAACCTCTAAATCTTTTGCCCATGCCCATTAGAGCAGCCTCTCTCTTTTTGCCGTCATACTCCACTTCAACTATAAGTGCAGATAGAGGTCTATCCATCTTCAGGTTCATTTTGTTGGCATATTGATTTTTTGGCACAAGTGTTTTTTTGCCTTTAACAAGCGCCATTTGCGGAACCATTTGAATACCGTTGACAAGGTACATCATCTTCTCTTTAAAAGGGTGCTCTTTGCCTGCTTCAAAGACCCCTTTGCTCTGATCCTGCATTATAAACCAGCCAATATCTATATTAGATTTAAAATAGAACTCTCCATTTTTCAGAAAGATTCTGATATACGGCTTTTTTAAACCTGAAGGATCTTTATCTCCAAACATCATCACATATGGTCCAAGGTCTGTGTATTCGCCTTGATTTAGAAAATACTTCTCAGGCCCTGAAGGTGTAACTACTGTATAAACTACGAGAGGGTGGCCGTTTGGGTCTTCAACAGCTGTTTGAATGGCATCTTTGATAAAATCCTTATAGCGAACATCCAATCTTTTGCCATCTACATCCAAGGTGATATCGAAGTTGTTTCCTCCTATGGCCGACATGAAGAGCTTCTTCTCAGTATAAAATATTCTGCCGTTTTTATCGGTAGCGGTAACTTGCACGAATGAGTCTGCAGAGAGCATCCTGTTTTCGCTTGTTCCCTCTCTGATATGCAGTATTCCTTCATAACCAAGATATCTCGTCATACCGGAGCCAAGAAGTATAAAAAGGAAGCCGACATGAAAGATGAATGCGGGAAGTTTTTTTCTTTTGTAGAGCTTGAACCTGATTATATTCCCCAGCAGGTTTATCGCAAGCAGAACTTGAAGAACCTCGAACCATCTTGCGCCATAAATTAGTGCCCACGATGTTTCAATTCCATAATCATTCTCTATAAACGTTCCCACGGCTATTGTCACCGCAAATATGATCGTCAGAGTTACCATCGTCTTCATCGAGATGATCAGAGACCATATTGACTTCAAAATATTGGACATACTACCCCTTTGTCATTGTTTTTTTAGTCCCAAAAATAGATCATTTTTTTGTCTATAACCCGACATATCTAAAAATGATGAAACACTTTTGGGGCCACTAAGTACTTTATAGCTTTGTAGATAATAGTACAAGTCAAAATTTGTATCAATCGATAATCTTTATTTTTATTAAAGAATCAAATAGTAATGTAATTACAGTTTTTCCTCTTTTTCGGAAAATACATCTATATTAGTTATTTTCCAGCTATCTTTCTCTCTCTTTAGGGTATATTTTACTTTATAAATCTTTTTTGCCGGCGGATAAGCCTCTTCAATTCGGTTTTTGCCTATGACTCTAAAATATCTATATAGCCAGACTTCATCGGTAATTACAGAAACGTTGCCATTTTTTGATACAATCCTTCCAAAGCTTATATCTTTTAGTCTCGCATCCATATAGAGATTGTTTTCATGCCAAGATTTTATCCAAATAAAAAGTTTTTGTGCAACCTTTCTGTCGGCAAATCTCTCCAATTTTTTTCTATCATCAAAATTTTTTAAAAATTCCGGATTTTTGGCTGATTCAATAAGAGTCATATTGTAGCCTATAACGCTTTTTTTAATCATATCTTCATCTGTAATGGCTAATAGATCGATTTTAATGAAGATAAGAGTTAAAAAGATAGCAAGAGTGCTAAAACAACGATTACGGCTCATATATTCAACCCTTTTTCATAGCAGCGACTATTTTATGGATTCATACCTTTTAAAGAGCTTTCCTTTCACTTTTTTAGAAAGCCCTTTGATTTCAAATTTACGGAAGCGGACTGACTGGATCATAGCCTGCTCCATTATCTGCATATGGATAATCTTGTCTACCGTGGCATCCGCCTCCACCACAGCCGGGAGCATAGGCATTACTTGCGGCGTATGCGGCAGGCGAGCTTGCCTTTTTGTACCCTTTCATAATAAGTTGCTTAACTCCATTATGATTATAATTATATGGCTCAGGGAAGTTTGTATACCCTATGAGCCTGGAAACCGGTGAGCCGTGAGGTACCGCTACATGACATTCTACGCAAGCGGCATTTACTCTTCTCATAGGGCCACCCCACTGTTTGTGCGGATAGTTTAGATTGTGGCAGTTGGCACAAAAAAGATCAGGTACACTGCCATCTGGCTGTATGTCTCCAGTTGAAAATAGCGTACCGTCCGGCTTTGTGGGCCAATACTTGTTAGGTCCCTTTAGCATAAATCTGAAGCTCGACCCGTGGGGACCCTTTGGATCGCCGCTATCTTCATTGTCGGCACCGTGGCAGTCGGAGCAATACATTGTCTGGGTTCCTGGGTTTTGATTCCAAGGGTAAAAAAGAGAGTCTGCCGGCAGAGCCTTTGGCGCATAAGAACCCGGTCTGTTATTTAAAGCCATAATTACAGGGTGAGCAGACTTGTTGTTTGGGTTGAATTCGAAGGCCTGGTCTGTCGCTCTAACAGCCTCTACATCTATCCAATTGTCCGTCGCACCTGTAGCCACTTCTCCGGCATTTTGCGCTAATGTCGGTCCAAGAGCCCAGTAGGAGTGGCACTTCAGGCATATCTGGTACTCTTTTGTAGATTCCGCGAGAGTTGTAAACGATGTTGGCTGAGTCCATTGAGCTGGCCAAACAGGCTCAACTCCTTGAACTTTTCTTATAACTTCGGAGACAAGGTTTGTCGGGTTGTCGGGATACCATTGATTGTCTGGAACATGCTTCGTTGCACCAGCTCTATGCTGGTTGTGGCAATCCATACACTCGGCATGTTTCGAGTCGCTCCACTTGACACTGTGGCTTGCTGCAGGGTCGCTTTGAGTGGATCCGTATCCGTAAAGGGTATCGAAATTTGTATGTACGCCGTCTATGGTGTTTACAGGATGTGCATATGGTCGATTGAGAACTGTCTCTATCTGTTTGTTGGTAGGCAGCGTACTTCCTGTGCCGTGGCAAGGAGCCGTGCTTCTTGAATTTGAAGCCCCCATATAGCAAGTATTCTGCTCCACCTGTCTTAGAAGGTATGGCTTTCCTTGTCCGTTATGGGGAGTGTGGCAGTTAACGCAGTATAAGTTTGATACTGTCACGCTGCCTCCATTATTGTATCTACTTAAAACATTCGAGTCACTATATACTGGAGTGGCGCTTTGGTGTACGGTTGTTAGAGCATCGTTTGGGTTTTTATCATGACACGACATACAGGTATTTTTTACATTTATCGCGTTATTTGGGCTGGTATGCACTCTTAAAAATTTAAAACTTTCAAGGTGCGGATCGTGGCATGATGAGCACTCAACATACTTCTTGCCGTTGTATGTGTAGAGCTTAAGAGGAGCGTCCGGAGTGGTTTTGAGCTCTATCGTCTTGCTTCCTACGTCGAAGTTTTTGACGTTAGTAGGGTCATACTCTATTCCTACAGGATGGTGAATACTAAGATCTGTTCCGATGAAACCGTTGGCGTCTATTGGCATCATACCGTTTGCTCCCACTCCAATCATATCGATTAGGGTGTTTCCCAAAACGGTGCCTCTTACCATGTATATGGAGCCAATAGCTACCGTTCCGTCGTGGCAGCTTAGACACTGTCTAGACAAAGAACCCGGTGTCCCTTCTGTTATTCCAAGGTCTGCCGGAAGAGGGTAGTTGGTACGCTTTAGGTACTCACTTTCATACATAATGTAGTTTGATGTAGGCATCTGGCGGTTCCATAGAGGTTTACCAGGACGGGTGTTGTGAGGAATATGGCAAAAAACGCAAACCTCTTGCTCACTGCTTGCCTTTATCGTTCCCGGACCGGTTACGGAGAGATTATGCTTTGTGTTTAAGATGGTACCGCCGAATGAGAGAGTTGCCAGAGATATCGATATAACGGAAATTTTAAGTAAAGCTTTCATGCCTACCTCCCATTTTAATAGTTTAATATTTTGAATATCTCAACTCTCATATTGTATGAGTCAGTAATAAAAATACGCCCATCATTAGAGATTGATATATCCATTGGAGTATAGAACTCCCCGTTGCCCCTGCCTTCAGAGCCGAAAACCAACAGCAGGTTGCCTTTTTTGTCGAATATTTGAACGGCATTAAAAAGAGTATCCGTAACGTAGATATGTCCATACTTATCTACCGCTATGCCCCGAGGACTTGCGAAATTTCCTATACTATTTCCAAGCTGACCAAACGATTTTTTGAATTTTCCATCTTTATCGTAGATATTTACTCTAAAATTCATCGAGTCTGTAACATAAAGAGAACCATTTTCATCCAAAGTTATAAAAGTGGGTCTGTTTAACTCACCGTTGCCACTTCCGGGAGCGCCTATAGTTGCTACCATTTTTCCATTTAAGCTATATTTCAAAATTTTGGAAGATAGAGTATCGCAAACATAAAAAATTTTCCTTTTTTTATCTACAGCTATTCCTGTAGGCCTTTTAAGCCCGTTCTCCTCAGAAATCTTTTTAAGCGCTACACCATTTTTGTTGAATATATAAACAGACTTTCTCATGGAGTCTGTAACATATATGAAACCGAGATCGTCCGTAGCTACGTCAACCGGATAGAGAAACTTCTCTTTTTTGAACCCTTCAATAACTTTAAAGTCGTTTGAAGCTGTATCGAAAATAAACAGCGTTGCTTCGGCCACATCTGTTACAAAAATTTTGTCGCCGTCTACATGTATGCCGAAAGGTTTAACCAAAACTTTTTCTTCACTACCTGCGAAAAATTCCAGAAACTTTTTAAAAAAACCCTTTTTTATCTCAAGATCTTCAGCTTTTGTTACCGATTTTATAAACTCTATTCTAGCTTTTTCCGGAGGTTGAGGCCATACAATCTTTTGTGCAAAGGTAAAAACCGGCAGAAGCAAAATAGCAGAAAAAATTAGAGTTCTTGAAAGTTTCATGAAATTCCATCCTATTGCTATCATCTATAGCCTCCTGCTTATTCTGAAGTAGTAGTTTGTGTGATCTCTTTGACCAAAGCTCCCGCCTGTCTGCCTCGACCACTGAATTCCTGTCCTCATCTCAACTTTTCTAATTCTATATATTAGGTCCGATGTGGTTGTGTAAGATGTTACATTGTAACCTGTATCGGTAGAGACTCTTGCTAAAGTTTTGAACATCAAGTTTCTTCTTAGCATATAGAAGAAACTTAGAGTTCCGTATGGGTTGACTCTATTTACGAATGTACCTGCAGAGTACACTACACCCGCTTTAGTGGTCAACTTTCCATTGTAGCCGACCGCTCTCCAGTAACCAAGAGATGTATCGGCATTGAAAATTCTTGTGGTCCTTTGAGTCTCATTCTGATCTATGGCCGTATAGGTATTGTTATCGTATGTTGAGTATACTTTTAGGTTATAGGTTATCTGATCGGTAAAATTTTTGTTGTAGCCGGCATTTGCGGTTACTCTATGCGTTGCGTCGCTCGTTGTCGAAATAAGCTGATAGAGAGAGACCCCCGCTGAGATATTCGACCTATCCTCTTTAAAGCTTTTGTTCATATTAGCAGATAGAGTATAGGAAAGCATATTTCTATCTGCGATAGATATGTTTTGATCGCCATAGTCATATGTTTCCGATCTTCCTGTAACAGAAGCTCCGTAAGATGTGTTAAGACTTTCCGAGTGTTGAATAAGATAGTTGGCTCCCAATGTTGCACTAAATAGCGTCATGTTGTAGAGATTGCCGCTGGCATTATATGCTTGGAAATTGTGGCTTGTCGATAATCTCTCTGTCAGTTTGTAGCTTCCACTCTCCGTCAAGGAGTAGAAGTTGTTAGTGCCATCTTTTGTCTTAGTGTTGTTAGCGGTAAAATTAACTGTTTCTGAATGTTTGCTATTCGGTCTCCATCCAAGAGATATAGTGCCCATAAGATCTTCATAATCTAAGTAGTCGTTTTTCATGTAGTTTGCAAACATATTAAAGTGAAGCGTTTCAGATATTATCCACGAGTAAGAGCCGTTTGCCATATCTATCACATCGTGCCAGCTATCTAAATAATTTAAACCTTTGTCTCTTCTGTAGTAGTCTCTTGTTTCGTGACTATAGCTGAAATTTATAGATCTGTTATCATCTAATTGTTTATTTATTCCTATTGAAAAGCGATCGCTGCTACCGTTTTCAGTAGCGAAAGACTCTGTTTTGTCGCTCTGCATATTTTTATATTCATAATGCAGATTAAACTCTTCAAGTTTTACTCTGCCGTTTATGCCGTACTCTTCGGTGTCGTAAGTTATAAGCGTCGAGCTCTCAGCAGTAGTGCTCCAAAGAGGGGAGTTTTTTCTTTCATAAAAGATTGTAAAAGGGTATTTCGACTCTTTTAGAAAATGCAGATATGCCTTACCGCCAAGATGTTTTGTCTGACTTTCGCTATTAGTTGTGTTGTTGGCGTAATCTATGTTTGAAGTTGTGTTGTCTATGTAAAGAGAGAGTCCTAAGTCGTAAGTCAAAAGACGAGGACTGTAGATGAATCTTTCAAAGCCCAACTGGTAGTTCTGTATAAAAGATTTTCTTGTTGTTTTATTGTATTGGTCGCTTATATTGTCATTCATCAAAATATACTCTAACTTTCCGTAAACACCCCTCGTATAGGCGGATGCGGTCACAGGAAAGATAGTCGTTACGAGTAAAGAGATAGCAACACATCTTCTCATTATAATGCCCTATTTATACACAATTTTGGCGCTTTTTCTCATGCTGTCGAGTATTTTGTCGAGATTTCTCTTCTCATATTTTGCTGTTAGCTCCTTTTTAAGCTTATCCTTTACATCTTCAAATGGGAGTTGAACTGCAGGGGAGATATCTTCAAGCTTGATTATGTAAAAGCCCGTCGGAGTATCAATTATGTCGCTAACTTCTCCTTTTTTTAGGCTATAAGCAGCCTTTTCGAGAGGCTCATCGAGCATACCTTTATGTATGAAACCCATATCGCCCCCTTTGATTCTGCTCATAGCGTTTGAGTATTTGGCTGCAAGGTCGGCGAAATCTTCACCTTCTTTTATCTTATCCATCACCTCTTCGGCACGCTTTTTAGCTTTCTCGTATCCTTTTGGATCTGTCGGGTCGTTTCTAAGATATATCAGCCTTATCTTTACCTTTTCAGGGACCTTGAATTTGTATTTGTTCTTTTCATAGTACTTTTTTAGATCTTTATCGCTAAGTTCTACTCTTACCTCTTTGTCATATAGTTTCTGCATAAGAAGATCGTTTCTCAGTTCTCTCTTGAACTCATCATATGTGAGGTTGGCACGTTTAAGCCCTGCCTCAAAGTTCTTTTTGCTTCCAAAAGCTTTTTTTATCTTCTTCTCTTCTCTTTCCACAATGGAGTCTGGTATCGTATAACCTTTTTTGTCGGCATATTGTAATAGTAGATGCTTTTTGATGAGTTCTTTTAGGGCATCCTTCTCTACCTCTTTGAGCTTTTTTGGAGTGACCGTAGAGTGAAAAAAACTTCGCGGCATCAAAATACCGACCTGTCTGTCAAGCTCCGCTTTGGTGATTTTGTAGCCGTTAACGGTAGCGACAATGCTGTTGCCGGAACTGTTGTTATCAGGCTGTTCTGCAGCCGATAGGCTTAATGCTAAAAAAGCAAATATAAGTAGTATTAACCTTTTCATCGATATGTTCCCTTCATATTTTCAACTTATTTGTTGTGACACCCTTTGCAAAGTGTGCTTCCCTTATTGTCGGTTCTAAGAAATTGATCATTGGTTGTATGCGGGTCATGGCAGCTTGTGCATCTGACTGTTCCTTCTGAGACGAGGTCAGCTATCTTTTTAGCTCCAGACCATCCTTGAAGAGGGTATGACTCAGGCCTTAGGTTCGCTTTCATACCGCTTTTGCTAAAAGGCTGGTACGCTTTATTGACGGGATGGCTGTGAACAAAGCTCTCTTTCGGTATGGTACTT
>JAKIUX010000019.1 GCA_021647345.1 Hydrogenimonas sp. | reverse complement strand
CGGCTTTCTCTTCTCGATATACCTAAAGTAGCTTTTATCATTTTTCAGCCCATGCTCATCAAATTTGTTCGCTATCATTCCAAGCGGCAGAGGGGTTCCGTATATTGGAAACTTGAGCTCCTTGAAGAGATACGGCACGGCACCTATGTGATCTTCATGGGCATGCGTTATTACGATACCGGCGATCTTGTCTTTTATAGCGTGAAGATAACTGAAGTCGGGCACGAGTATATCGACGCCGTGCATATCTTCTGTAGGAAAGCTCATTCCTACATCTATGACTATAGCGCTCTTTTCTGTCTCAAGAACCGCAATGTTGCCGCCTATCTCCCCGAGACCTCCCAACGGCGTGAATCGTACGCGGGCCTTGTTGTTAATATCTATCTTTCCTGCTGTCTCGAGCCGCTCTTTGTGCACCTCTTTATTGGCGGCTATGGCCTGGTTTATATCTGTATATACACCGTCGGCGCTTCTTTTGCCGTTCGCAGGTGTTTTGTAGTGCGACTCCGGATTTCTGCCGTTGCCTCGGCCTCTGCCTCTTTGGCCGCCGCGGCCGCGCTGGTTGTTTCGAGACCTGTTCTGGCTCTGACCCCCTTGCTGCTGAGGTCGCTGCTGATTTCCTTTCTGACCGCCGTTTTGGGCTCTTCTCGGTCTTCGGTTACCGCTCTTTTGGTTTCCGCTCCCTTCGCTGCTTTGGGGCTGATTTCCCCGATTGTCGCTCTTTTTCTCTTCCATCAATATCACCTTTTAAAATTTTATTTAGGTGGTGATAGAGGGATGTTTCCACTTCATGGGGACGAACGGTAGAGCTTAAACCCAAAGAGGAGAGAGCCGCTTCTACATCTTTTTTGTCGAACAGGGCGGAAAGATTTTTCGCCAATCTCTTTCGCGGTTGCGCAAAAGCCGCTCTCAAAAAATCTTCAAACTCAGGATCGTCAAGCGATCCGCTTTTTCGAATTTGAAGCACAGACGACATCACTTTGGGGGCCGGAACGAAGGCTTCAGGAGGCACATCAAAACATATATGCGCCTCACCGCAGCTTTGAGCCAGCACCGAAAGGGCGCTAAACTGCCTATCTTTCGGTTTTGCACTGAACTTTTCGGCCACCTCTTTCTGCACCATGACGAGCATGCTTTTGCAGTTGGGGTCCTTCAGCGCCCTCAAAATAATATTCGTAGCAATGTAGTAGGGCAGGTTGGCGACAAGATGATACTCCCTGTCGACCAGACTCTCCCGCTTCCAGTGGTCCAGAACATCGCCGCAGCGCAGCTTCAGCCTTCCCTTTTCCAAGTGCAGCTCAAACCTTTTGTGCAGATGTTCGCAAAGCTCTCTGTCCACCTCATAAGCGGTGACATCCTTAATCTCGACCAGATATCTGGTCAAATCACCTAATCCAGGCCCAATCTCCGCAACAGGGAGCTCATCATTGGGCATCGATTCGATGATTTCATGAAGCACACTCTCATCTTTCAGAAAGTTTTGCCCAAACCTCTTCTTTGCTACTTTTTCACTTAAATTGCTAAAATTTCCATTTATCATACTGAAACTTTTCTTAAAAAGAGATTACATTTTTAAAGAATGCTTAAACTTTTCTCAATTTTGCGGCTCTTTGCGCTATAATTCGGCTACCATTATACTATAGGCCCCTCCAAAGGGCAGCACAAACAGAAGAGAGCCAAATTTGGAAACATTTGCAAAACGTATTATTCCGTGTCTCGATGTCAAAGATGGGCGCGTTGTCAAAGGTGTCAACTTCGTTGGCCTCAAAGATGCGGGCGACCCGGTAGAGGTGGCCAAGCGCTACAATGAAGAGGGGGCGGACGAAGTTACATTTCTTGACATAACTGCGAGTCATGAAAACAGAGACACAATTGTCCACATAGTAGAAGAGGTTGCCAAGGAGGTTTTCATTCCTCTTACTGTAGGAGGAGGAATTCGAAAGCTCGATGACATCTATGCACTTCTTGCCGTAGGCTGCGACAAGGTTAGTGTCAACTCCGCAGCAATCAAAAGACCGGAATTCATTGATGAAGGGGCAAAACGTTTCGGATCTCAATGTATTGTTGTCGCAATAGATGCAAAACGTCTCTCTTCCGGCAAATGGAACGTCTTTATAAACGGAGGTCGCATAGATACGGGTATCGACGTTCTTGAGTGGGCCAAAGAGGTTGTTGATAGAGGAGCAGGCGAGATACTCCTTACTTCGATGGATGCCGACGGAACCAAAGCGGGTTACGACAACGAGCTAAACAGTGCTGTCAGTTCAGCCGTCAACGTTCCAGTCATAGCGAGCGGCGGTGCCGGTACGATGGAGCATATAAAAGATGCCTTCGAAGCTGGAGCTGATGCAGCACTTGCAGCATCGATATTTCACTTCAGAGAGATCGACATTATCGATCTAAAGCGCTATCTAAAAAGCGAAAATATACCGGTAAGAGTATGATAATTTCGGCAGGCAATATGGAGACCTTTCCTTTCGCCGCTCCAATCGGGATCGGGCTATGCGAAAGTGCAATCAACCTCACAAGACTTGTAATGATGCAGCAGCCTGAGTTTCTTCTCTTTGTCGGCAGTGCCGGCACCTATGGAAGACATGAGATATTAGATATAGTAGAGTCAAAAGCAGCTTGTCAGATCGAACTCTCATATCTTATGAAAAAGAGCTACACTCCCTTAGAGAACAATCTGATAGTATCTGACGAAAATGTTTCACGTGAAACACCTATCTGTTCTCTAAACTCTGCAGGAAAGCCGTGCATCGTCAACTCGAGCAACTACATTTCTACCGATATAGATGTCGCATCAAAACTAAATAGACTGGGTATCGGGCTTGAGAATATGGAGTTCTACTCTGTGATGAGTGTTGCGAAAGCATTCGAAATTCCTTGCGGAGGGATTTTTGTCATAACAAACAGATGCGATCAAAATGCTCATTCCGATTTTTTGAAAAATCATGAAAAAGCAATGTATAGACTTGTAAAGCATCTTCAAAAAAGGGTACCTAACCTTGAAACTTTCAATTCTTGAGTATACACAAGAGGAGCTCGAAGAGCTTGTCTCTCCTCGATTCAGAGCCAAGCAGATATATAACTGGTTATACCAAAAGCATGCAGAAAGCTTCGATGAGATGGCAAACCTTCCCAAAAAAATACGTCATGAGTTGACACAAAAATTCAATATCTCCCCGGTAGAGATAGTCCAAAAACAAAAAAGCAGCGATGGAAGCATAAAATATCTCTTTCAACTTGAAGATGGCCACACAGTAGAAGCGGTTCTCCTAAAGATGAAAGATGCTCAGTATGACGAAAATGGAGAGCTTATTCACCACGCGAAGTTTACGGTATGCGTTTCAAGCCAGGTTGGATGCAAAGTGGGGTGCGCATTCTGTCTAACCGCAAAAGGGGGGTTTATACGCAACTTGAGTGCAGGTGAGATAGTAGCACAGGTGCTGGAGATAAAGAAGGATAATCAGATAGAGAGCAACAGACGTGTAAACATTGTCTATATGGGCATGGGAGAGCCTCTTGACAATCTTGACAACCTTTCAAAGGCCATAAAGATCTTTTCTAACGAGAATGGTCTAAGTATCTCTCCTAAGAGACAAACTGTGTCAACAAGCGGTATAAGCTCAAAGATAAAAAAGCTCGGCCAAATGGAGCTTGGCGTACAGTTGGCAATCAGTCTACATGCCGTTGACGATGAGTTAAGAGAAGAGTTGATCACAATGAACAAAGCTTACAATATCGCTTCTATAATAGATGCGGTAAAATCATTTCCAGTCAACACAAGAAAGCGTGTGATGTTCGAATATCCTGTAATAAAAGATGTCAATGAGGACATAAAGAGTGCAAAGAGACTCATCAAGCTACTCGAGGGAATTAAATCAAAGGTAAATCTCATCTACTTCAACCCATACCAAGGCACAAAATGCAAAAGACCTGAACCAGAACAGATGAAAAGATTTCAAGAGTACCTTTTGAGCAGAGGATTACTATGCACAATCAGGGAGTCAAAGGGTATCGATATAAGTGCTGCATGCGGCCAGCTAAGAGAACAGGAGCTGAAAAGATGAGCTATACAGATTACGGTTTGGTACTATTTTTAATATTGGTGGTTATTGTGGGAGTAGGCGGGTTTATTATGGCCAACAGAGAGGATTGAGTCTAATATTTTCGTCTATTAGGCAACGCTATCTTATCTCTCTCAGCGTAAAAATCGCATCTTGATACCACTCTATAATAAACTCCCCTATATGAGAACTCCAGCTCTTGAGCATGAAGCATCAACCTTGAAGCACCCATATATCTTAATCTCTCATCTTCTGTAAGCACTCTATCGAGATACTTTATTGCTATTTTTGTCGGAACACCGTAAATTGGATCTCCAAGTATGGGATGTTTCACGTGAAACAGATGTACTCTTATCTGGTGTTGTCTTCCGGTATGAGGTATAGCCTTGATAAGAGTTGCGTTGAGCCTATCATCGTATAGTATCGGCTCAAAATATGTCAAAGATGGCTTGCCTGAGTCAGATACTACCATCTTCAACTTTATAGTTGTAAAGTCATCATTCCTCACCAATGGAACCTCTACACGAAAAGATTGGTCAACTCTGCCTCTGACCCAGGCGAGATAGACTTTTTTCACACCTCTTCTCTCAAACATCATTTTAAGTTCTCTCTCTGAACTCTTTCCTTTTGCTGCAAGAACAAGACCGCTCGTCTCCATATCGATTCTATGTATATTATTGGCATTTTTTCCGTAGTGGTACCGGATATCGTCAAGCAAAGAGCAGGGGGTTTTGTGTGTCTTTGGATGAACAAGAAGTCCGCTCGGCTTATCGAAGAGTCCAAAATCTGGGGTGGTAAATATGGGAGCGATGCCGCCGGCGGCAGGAATGAACTGCTGAACAACTATATTGCCGGATATTTTCTTTCCGCTATGTTTGCACACAACTCCATTCACAATTAGTCTGCCCATAGCTACAATCTTTTGGGCCTGCCCCTGTGTTACACCGAGCTTACGCATCAGAAAGAGAAATGCCGGCATTGGAGTATCAAGCTTATATTCCACGTTCTGAAAAGGCATAAAGGGGACTCCTTGTTAACTATCTGAAAACTTGGAAGTAAACGGAGCTTTCCGCCACCCGATTAGCATTCATAATCAATCATCGAAAATCTAAATTACATTGGCTTCTCTAAAAACTTGTATCACCTAAGCGAGGTTTGGGCTCTTCAAGTAATCTGTTGAAGGTAAAGCTTATAAACTAAGCTTTACCTCTTTTTAACTCATTATTCACTAAAATTTACACTACTTCAAAAAACGAATTATACTCCAAAAGGATGATGATGGTAGAACGGTATGCCCGCGAAGAGATGAAGTCCAAATGGACTATGCAAGCCAAATATCAGGCTTGGCTCGATGTAGAGATTGCTGCGGTTAAAGCCTGGAACAGACTTGGGCTAATACCGGACGAGGATGCGAAGAAGATAGAGCAGAAAGCATCCTTTGACGTTGAGAGAATAGATGAGATCGAAAGAGAGACAAGACATGATGTTATAGCCTTTTTGACTTCTGTTGCAGAGAGTCTTGGCGAAGAGAGCAGATGGGTTCACTATGGAATGACAAGTTCTGACACGATCGATACAGCCGTAGCTCTGCAGATGCGCGAAAGCCTGAAGCTTGTGATGGAAGATCTTAAAACTGTGATGGAAACAATAAAAAGGCGGGCCATGGAGCACAAAATGACTCTTATGGTCGGAAGAAGCCACGGCATACACGGCGAGCCTATAACATTCGGTCTGGTGCTGGCCATATGGTACGACGAGATGAAGAGGCACCTTAAAAACCTCGAAGAGACTTACGAAGTTATAAATGTAGGAAAAGTAAGCGGCGCGATGGGAAACTTCGCCCATGCACCGATGGAGCTGGAGGAGTATGTTTGCGAAGAGTTGGGGCTGAAGCCTGCGCCTGTGTCAAACCAGGTAGTTCAGCGCGATAGATACGCAAGATTGTTGAGCTCGCTGGCACTGCTCGCTTCTACTGTCGAAAAGATAGCTGTAAACATAAGACATTTTCAAAGAACTGAAGTGTACGAGTGTGAAGAGTATTTCCACAAAGGGCAGAAGGGCAGCTCCGCTATGCCGCATAAAAGAAACCCTGTCCTAAGCGAAAACCTGACAGGTTTGGCACGCATGGTAAGGAGTTACTGCATACCGGCGATGGAGAATGTGGCTCTCTGGCACGAACGAGATATAAGCCACAGTTCGGTAGAGCGCTTTATTCTTCCAGACAGTTTTATAACTACCGACTTTATGCTAATGCGCCTTAACGGACTACTTGACAAGCTCGTGGTATACCCTGAAAATATGATGAAAAACCTCAATCTGACAGGGGGACTCGTCTTTTCTCAAAGAGTGCTTCTGGAGCTTCCTAAAAGAGGTGTTACGAGAGAAGATGCCTACAAAATAGTTCAGCGCAACGCGATGAAGGTTTGGGAAGATCTTCAAAAAGGAAAACCTGCTCTAAACGAAAAAGGCGAGAGTCTATATCTTCAATATCTCTTGTCCGACGAAGAGTTGGGCAGCAAACTAAGCGAAGATGAGATAAGGGAGTGTTTCGACTACGGCTACTATACCAAAAACATTGACAAAATATTCGCCAGAGTATTCGAGAAATAAAGAGAAGGGGAGGGTCATTTATGCCTATGGGAGTAATGACGGTTATAAAGCGAAACGGAAGAGCCGAGCCGCTTGACATAACCAAGATTCAGAAGTATACATCAGCGGCTGTCGAAGGGCTTGATGGTGTAAGCCAGAGCGAATTGGAGGTTGACGCCAAGATACAGTTTCGTGACAAAATAACAACCGAAGAGATACAGCTTACACTCATAAAGACAGCGGTTGACAAGATAGACATAGACAGGCCCAACTGGACATTCGTTGCGGCGAGACTCTTTCTGTACGATCTTTACCACAAAGTAAACGGGTTTACAGGCTATTGTCACCTGAGGGAGTATTTCGAGAAGGGTGAAGCCGAAGGGCGAATAGTGCTGGGACTAAAAGAGAAGTACGACCTTGACGATCTAAACGACTACATAAAACCTGAGAGAGATCTGCAGTTTACATATCTGGGCATCAGGACACTTTACGACAGATACCTAATAAAAGATAGAGAGAACAATCCTATAGAGCTGCCACAACACCTTTTTATGGCTGTAGCAATGTTTTTGGCTCAGAACGAGCTGAATTGTCAAGAGTGGGCGAAAAAGTTTTATGATGTCATCAGCAAGTTCGAAGTTATGGTCGCCACACCTACACTCTCAAATGCCAGAACTCCGAGACATCAACTCTCCTCTTGCTATATTGGAAGCACTCCCGACAAGATAGAGGGGATATTTGACGCCTATAAAGAGATGGCGCTTCTAAGCAAATTTGGCGGCGGCATAGGCTGGGACTGGAGCAAAGTAAGAGGCATGGGTAGCTACATAGATAGCCACAAAAACGCCGCCGGCGGTATAGTACCCTTTTTGAAGATCACAAACGATATTGCGATAGCGGTTGATCAGCTCGGCACACGAAAAGGGGCGATTGCCGTCTACATCGAGCCGTGGCATATAGATGTGTGGGACTTCATTGACCTCAAGAAAAACTCCGGCGAGGAGCGAAGAAGGGCGCACGACCTCTTTCCGGCACTCTGGATAAACGACCTCTTCATGAAACGGGTCGAGGAGGATGGCGTATGGACACTCTTCGACCCTTACGAAACAGCCGATTTGACCGACCTTTACGGTGAAGAGTTCGAAAAACGCTATGTAGAATATGAAAAAGACCCCGACATTCTCAAAGAGAGAGTAAAGGCAAAAGAGCTCTGGAAAAAGATACTTATGAGCTACTTCGAGGTCGGAAACCCCTTTCTCTGCTTCAAAGATACGGCTAACCGCATCAATCCCAACGACCATGCTGGAATTATCAGAAGCTCCAATCTCTGTACCGAGATATTTCAAAATACTGACCCCAACCACTACAGAGTACGCATAAAGTTTACAGACGGTTCGATAGCCTTCTTCGAAGAGGAGGAGGATATCACAGTAGATAGCGGCATTACTAAAAAAGCAAAAAAAGTTACGGCTCTTGACTCTATAGGCGGCAAAGATATATACATAGTCGAAAAGGTTGGTGAAGATGGCAAAACCGCAGTCTGTAACCTTGCGAGCATCAACCTGTCGAAAATCAACACTAAAGAGGATATAGAGAGAGTTGTCCCAATTGCCGTTAGAATGCTCGACAACGTTATAGATCTTAACTTCTATCCTCTTGAGAAGGTGAAGAAGACAAATGAACGCTCTCGCGCAATAGGCCTTGGCGTCATGGGAGAGGCGCAGATGGTAGCCGAAAAACAGCTGAAGTGGGGCAGCAGCGAACATCTCAATGCAATAGACGAGGTTATGGAGATGATCAGCTACAACGCCATAAAAGCCTCATCAAACCTGGCAATAGAGAAGGGCTCATACCCCGACTACGAAGGCTCTAAATGGAGCAGAGGCATTCTGCCCATAGACAACGCCAATCCAAACGCACTTGCGCTTACCGATAGAGGCGGGCTCTTCGGATACACATACGACTGGGAGGAACTGCGCAAAAAAGTAAAAGAGGACGGCATGCGAAACGGCTACCTAATGGCCATAGCGCCTACAAGCTCCATATCTATATTGGTAGGCACAACACAGACAATAGAGCCTGTTTACAAGCGTAAATGGTTCGAGGAGAACCTAAGCGGGATCATACCTGTTGTAGTTCCAAACCTGAGTCCTGACACGTGGGAGTACTATACCCCTGCCTTCGAGCTCGACCAGAAGGTTCTTGTAAAAGCTGCAGCCGTAAGACAGAAGTGGATAGACCAGGGGCAGAGCCTCAACATATTTATGTCACTCGACAAAGCAAGCGGCAGGTATCTGCACGAGATATATACAGAAGCCTGGAAACTCGGTATAAAATCTACATACTACCTAAGGAGCCAGTCGCCGGAGATGGAAGAGGAGGTAGCCGATAGAAGCATGGAGTGTTTAGGGTGCCAGTAAGAGAGCTGCAATAGCAGAAGCGGTTGGCGCATGAAGCGCCCAAGCTCTTCTGGATTCATACGGATGTGGACAAACGGCACTAAAATAATATTTTATTATAATAATACCCCGCTTCATATGTTAAACTATTTTAAAACTACTTTTGGCTAGAATCGATCTCTATCCAAAATAATCATCTAAAAAAGAGGTATACAGAAGCGATGAAAAAGAAGCTATATAGCACAGAGTGTGACACTACAC
>JAKIUX010000018.1 GCA_021647345.1 Hydrogenimonas sp. | reverse complement strand
AAAGAGGATATAAAAGTTGCCGCACAAGCTCTTTTACCCATCTACGAAGAGGGTAGAGACGGATTTGTGAGAATTGAAGTAGACACATTTTTGTGTGAGGATGAAGAGGGAACGTTTGAAGAGGGGTTTAGACTATAGCGTGAAATCGGCATGCCTAACGTTATGATAAAGGTACCTGCAACCGATGCCGGATACGGCGCCATGAAGAGATTGATGAGTGAAGGAGTAAACGTCAATGCTACTCTTATCTTCTCTCCTATGCAGGCGCTAAAGTCTCTCGATGCGATGGAGGAGGGTTTGAGAATTTGGCGCGCGACAAACGAGGGCGTTTCGGCAAAAGGAGTATTGAGCGTCTTTGTGAGCCGGTTTGACAGAATGCTGGACGATAGACTTGAAAGAGCCGGTGTTCAACCGGGTCGTCTCGGTATAGTCAATGCCGCCAGAATCTACAATATGGTTGAATCGAGAAGAGAGAGTGCGCTAAGAGCGCTTTTTGCTAGTACCGGGGTTAAAGGGAATGCCTATGAAGCCGATTATTACATCAAAGAGTTGATGGCGCCCCACTCGGTAAATACCGCACCTTTAGCTACGATAGAGGCCTTTTTGGAGCATCCTTTACATGCGCCAAAACTCCCTATTGATGAAGAGGCGATAGCCACCTTTTTCGACTCTGTCGAAAGGGCTGGAGTCGATATGCAAAATGTTTACGATAAGTTGATGAGTGAGGGGCTTGAAGCTTTCAAAGAGGCCTTTGCAAGGCTATTATTACACCTGGAGTAGAGAGTATGCACGATAGACTTGAAAATGAAAAAGATGTTGATGTAAACGAACTGACTTTTGAGATGACAGAAAAGGTGCGCCGCTATATGAAAGGTCTTATCGAGCATGGCGGGAGCGACTTGCATATTAAGGCCAACGCGCAGGTTAGAGCGCGTATAAACGGAGATATAGTAACAGTTACAAAAGAGAAGATATCCAAAGAGGAGTCAATTCTACTTGCTAAGGAGATGCTCCGTCGTCGCTTTGCGGAGTTTGTTGAAAAAAAAGAGATCGATTTTCTCTATGTTTATGACGAGAAGATACGATTCAGGGGCAATATGTTTTTTCAGATGGATGGTGTTTCCGCAGTTTTTAGGGTCATTCCTGTAGATATTCTCTCCATAGATCAACTCGAGCTGCCTGAAGCTCTCCATAAGCTTACCGATATCTCTCGAGGGCTCGTGCTCGTTACAGGCGTTACAGGCTCTGGAAAATCGACGACATTAGCCGCTTTGATTGATGAAATAAACCGTAAACATCGAAAACATATAATCACCATCGAAGATCCTATAGAGTTTGTCCACAAAGATAGGAAGTGTTTGATCAACCAAAGAAGCATCGGGCAAGATTCTCTAAGTTTCGCTAACGCTTTGCGGTCGGCTCTGCGTGAAGACCCTGATATCATTCTTGTAGGTGAGATGCGCGACCTTGAAACAATAGATACAGCACTCCATGCGGCAGAGACCGGCCACTTAGTCTTTTCCACGCTCCATACTCTCGATGCTAAAGAGACAATTAACAGAATCATCAGCGTCTTTCCCGCAGAAGATCAAAATCGTGTAAGAAATACTCTCGCTTCAGTGCTCGAGGGTGTTCTATCGCAACGTCTGGTTAAGACAGTAGATGGTAGAAAGACTGCAGCTGTGGAGATACTTTTTAATACTTCATATATTCAGAAGCTAATTCTTGAAGGGCGCGATATGGAGATAAAGGATGCCCTAGACGAGGGAAGCCAAATATATGGAACCCAGAGTTTCGATACCGCTTTGCTAAAACTTTACCAAAAGGGAAAGATATCTATGAAAGAGGCGCTAAGACACGCATCAAGCCCTACAGATTTGAAGCTTCGCATAGAGGGGATGGATGCAAATATCGGATCGGGCCAGTCTACAGAGGGTGTATATATTCCAGAACACGACTCCGACATTTTTGCTTTAAAAGAAGATTAAACAGAAGTTTGATAAAATTCGCCTCTTAAAGTACCGGCAGGTGCTTGAAATATATTTTGAAGGACATTGAAATGTTGGAAGGAATCGTTAGAGAGAGTATCGGCAAGAGCCACTCTAAGAAGCTGCGCCGAGATGGTTATCTAATCGCCAACATCTATGGAAAAGGGCTTGAGAATACTCACGCCGCATTCAAGATGGGTGAATTTATTAGAACTGTTAGACATAAAGAGAAGCTCGCTTTTCCGGTGAAGGTTGGTGACAAAGAGTTCGACGTAGTTATTCAGGAGTACCAGCTTCACCCTGTTACTGACCAGATTTTGCATGTAGACCTGATGGTCGCCCAGCCTGGTGTTGTAACCCACTATATGGTGCCTGTCAAGACTGTAGGTACACCAAAAGGCCTTAAAAACAAAGGTGTTCTCGCAATCTCCAAAAGAAGAATCAAGGTAAAAGGAACTATAGAGAATATCCCTGAAGCCTTCACTCTAGATGTAAGCGATCTGGATGTAGGAGACGCTATTTTGGTTCGAGATAATCCCGAATCGGACAAGTACAAGATTATGGTGGCAGGGCGCGTTCCTGTTGTCGGGGTTATAAAAGCCAAGTAAGCTAAGCTGATGTGGCTAATCGTCGGCCTCGGCAATCCCGGATCGGAATATGAGACGACACGTCACAATATCGGTTTCCTCACTCTCGACAATCTAGTCGAGAGAACGGGGGCTGTTCGCGCTTCATCTTCATCTTTTCACGGAGAACTCTACAAAAGAGAAAAACTTCTTTTTCTAAAGCCTGCTACTTATATGAATCGTTCCGGCATATCTGTTCAAGCAGTTAAAGAGTTCTATAAAGTCGAACTTGAAAACATTATAGTCATACATGACGATCTCGATCTGCTGTTTGGAGCTTTAAGGTTTAAAAGAGGAGGAGGAAACGGCGGCCATAACGGTCTTAAGTCTATCGATGCCCTTATAGGAAAAGAGTACTTAAGAGTTAGGATGGGTATCGGCAAACCTCTCTATAAATCACAAACTGCCGATTATGTTCTCAGCCCTTTTGCCAAGCAAGAGATGGAGCTTTTGCCGCAATGGATTGATCGTGCCGCAGAGGCGACGCTTGAGCTTACCCGGCACAGACTCGACTACGTCTCGTCACGCTACAGTGTAAAGAGGTTGGAGCTAAAAACCTCATGAGGATGTTTCGATACGTCTCCTGGCTCTATATACGCCATTTTTTCCTTATATCTTTCGCCTTGGCCCTCTTTTTCGCCGGTTTGGACTATATGCAGAACGCTTCGAAACTGAGCGGCTTCAACATAAAAATTCTCTATCTTTTCTACAAAAGCTCCTACGCTTTGAGCCTGCTTTTTCCCATAGCTCTTGTTCTTTCTATGATAGTTGCCAAAATGGCACTCATTCGCTCCAACGCTCTTGTTAGTTTCTACGCTTTGGGCTACTCGAAAAAAGAGGTTCTTCGGCCTTTCATATGGGTATCGTTTATTTTAACGCTGCTATATATCTCTCTTCACTTCACAACTTTTGTAAATTCCGAACAGTATGCCAAATCGCTTATCGATAAAAAGAGTGCTTATGGCGTAACAAGAAATCTTTTCGTGAAGTACAATGAGAGCTTCATATACATTTCAAGGCTTATACCGGCTGCAAAAGAGGCCAAAGATATTAGAATCTACAAGATGCACAACGGAGATCTCTCTCAGATAATATATGGCAAAAGCGCCCGTTTCGATGGGAGCAAATGGCTTATCAAGGATGCTAAGATAGTTAAAAAACCTGAAGCGAAAGGGCTCTCGAAAGAGGGGTTAACGGTACAGAATAGAGATGTAGAGACTCTTGAGGGTTTCAAACCTAAAATCCTGACTTCTGTTTTCGAAGGCAAGAAATACTACACTATCCAAGATGCCTACTACGCCCTTAAACTTCTGTTTCAGCAGAGACTTGAGACCTCCAAGGTAAGATCGATACTCTACTATATGGTCGTCTCTCCCTTTTTCGCTATGTTTTTGGTAGTTATTTTCTTTCTTTCGATTCCCCCGCATGCTAGAAGTGCAAATCTTCTTTGGGTATCTTTCGTGCTTACGGGCACCACACTTTTTGTGTGGGGTGTGGTCTATCTTCTTTACCGTATAAGTCTTAGCGGGGTCATAATTCCTGAACTTGGCACCGTAACTGCTGTGGTGCTGCTCGGCGTCGGAGCGCTCTACAGTTACCTTTTTAGAACCAACAGATAGAGCCAAAATAGATAAAACTTATTGTCTAAACAAAGTTTTACAATCTCTAAAGTGCTATATTTCTCTTCGCAATCTATACTTCAACGATTTTTTGATAAAATATTCGCATTTACATAAAAACGGTAAAATTTAAATAATAAAGGTCTCTTCTTGATCGACTTCAAAACGCTGGCAGATAGATACGACACTCCATTGTATGTTTACGATTTTGATCACATAACCGAGCGGTACAGAGAGCTTAAAGGTGCCTTTTCCGGCAAAAAGTCGCTTATTAGTTACGCGGTTAAAGCCAATTCGAACCTATCGCTTCTTACCCACCTGGCAGAGTTGGGTTCAGGAGCAGATTGCGTATCTATCGCAGAGGTGCGCAGGGCGTTGATGTCCGGTATTCCCAAATATAAAATCATCTTCAGCGGAGTAGGAAAGCGTGATGATGAGATTGAGGAGGCTTTAAGAGAGGATATTCTTCTGCTTAACCTCGAGAGCGAAGCGGAGATGGAGCGTGTGGAGAAGATAGCGAAAGAGCTTGGCTTGCAGGCGCGCATAAGCATACGGGTTAACCCCAACATAGACCCAAAAACCCACCCATACATCTCTACAGGCCTCCACGAGAACAAGTTTGGTGTAGATATCGAGACGGCCAAGAGGATGTATATAAAAGCGAACAACTCCAAAAGTTTATATCCTGTAGGGATACACTTTCATATGGGCCCTCAGCTTACCGAGCTCGACCCTATAAGGGAGGCGTCGCAGATTGTGGCCGATCTGGTAAGAAGCTTGAAGGCTATTAAGATCGATATCCGATTTTTCGATGTTGGCGGCGGATTGGGAATAGTCTACGACGATGAGAAGACAATAGCCCCCTACGACTACGCTCAGGCCATATTTTCGACGCTGCATGGTCTTGATGTTACTCTAATCTGCGAGCCGGGCAGATTTATGGTTGGAAACAGCGGCTACTTTTTAACCAGAGTTCTTTACGAAAAGGTGAATGAAGGAAGAAGGTTTGTCATTGTAGACGGTGCGATGAACGATCTTTTAAGACCAAGCCTCTATAACGCTTTTCACAAAGTGGAAGTGTTAGGCAAGAGCGAAGATGTAAGCGAAGCCGATCTGGTCGGCCCGGTATGCGAAAGCGGCGACTTTTTCGCAAAGCGAAGAGCCCTTCCCGCTACCGAACCGGGAGATCTGGTAGTAGTTTACAGCGCCGGTGCGTACGGTTTCGTGATGGCTAGCAACTATAACAGCCGCCCCAGACCTGCGGAGGTGGCCGTCACGGAAGGAAAAGAGCGCTGCATCAGGGTCAGGGAGAGTTTTGAAGATCTTGTCAGATTGGAGAAGATGTGTCTTTGAAAGGGCTTATGATAGATGTGCAGGGTACCCTGATTGACGATATAGATAAGAGGCCAATAGATGGAGCCGTAGAGACACTTTCAGCTCTGAAGGAGGGGGGAGTTCCTTTTGTGCTGGTGACGAACAATACAAAAAGGGAGAGTGAAGATTTCAAAGAGTTTCTCAGAGGCTCAGGCTTTAGCTTCGACGACAACCAGTATCTCGATCCGCTGATGGTTCTTGAGAGTTCTCTTCCTCCATCATCGGTTGCCGCATACGGAACGAAACATTTTTTAGAGCTTCTTCAAAAAAGGGGCTATACTCTCGACTACAAATCGCCGGAGGCGGTTCTTGTAAGCGTTAAGGATGATTACTGCAGCGATGAGTTCGCCGCCATGATCGAGGCTCTGCTTTCAGGAGCTCGGCTTGTGGGTATGCACGAGACCTCTTTGTACGCGAAAAACGGGAGGCGCTACCCCGGAGTAGGGGCGATTTTGAAGATGCTCTCTTTTGCTACGGGCAGAGACTATTTTGTCGTAGGAAAACCGAGTGACAAATTTTATGCCGAAGCGCTGAAGATGCTACAGAGGATGGAACCCGATACGGGCTGGAAAGATGTTACGGTAATAAGCGACGATCTTGCCGGAGACCTGAAAGGGGCTCGCAGGATGGGAATGAGAACCGCTCTCGTCTTGAGCGGAAAAGTGAAGTCGCTACAGGAAGCGGGGGAGCTGTGCAGAGAGTGGAAACCCGACCTGGTAGCCCAAAATATCGGCGAATGGTTCAAATCTTATGAAGAGGGTGCCGCATGACTCTTGAAGAGCTTAGAAAAAAGATAGACGCCATAGATGACAGGCTTCTAGAGCTGCTTAACGAGCGCATCAAGATTGTACAGGAGGTTGGTGCTCTTAAGCATAGGACGGGTGCCTCGATTTACAGACCTGAAAGAGAGAAGGCGATAATCGAGAGACTCTCTAAACAGAACGGCGGACCTCTGACAGATGCGGCTATAGAGGCGATCTTTCTTGAGATTTTCGCCGTGGCAAGGAATTTTGAGCAGCCTCAGAGGGTGGCATATCTGGGGCCGGAAGGGAGCTTTACCCACCAGGCGGCGGAAAACAGATTTGGAGCTATGAGCGAATATATTCCTCTTCACTCCATCCCTGCGGTATTCAAGGCTGTTCATGCCGACAGAGCCCGCTTTGCGGTTGTCCCGATAGAGAACAATACCAATGGTTTTGTGGGAGAGACCCTCGACGAGCTGGCTAAAAGCGATCTTAAAATTGTTGCGGAACTATATCTTCCGATTCACCACTCTTTCGTTACCAAAGCTCACAACATTCACGATATAAAGCGCATATACTCCAAAGATATAGCCTTCAACCAGTGCAGAAATTTTCTGCTCGAGCACGAACTTGATACGATAGAGTATGTACCGGTGGAGTCTACGGCCAAAGCGGCGAGGCTTGCCGCCGCAGATAGCGAGAGTGCGGCCATATGCTCCCATATAGCGGCGAAGCTCTATAAGGTTCCTGTAATGTTCGAAAATATAGAAGATAACCATAAAAACAGAACCAGGTTTATAATATTGAGCGATTTTGAAAATGCTCCGAGCGGAAACGACAAAACATCCATTTTGGCGAAACTCTCGGATAAGCCGGGAAGCCTCTACGAGTTTTTGCGAAGTTTTCACGATGCCGGAATAAATTTGAAAAAGATCGAGAGCAGGCCGGCATCGGAGGAGTCTGGGTTTGACTACTGGTTCTACATAGATTTTGTAGGGCACAAAGATGATGAAAATATAAAAAAAGTGCTTCAAAAACATAAAGATGAGATAAAATATCTTGGAAGTTATGTGCAAAACGGTTAGGTGATATTAATGAAATTCAATCCTGTTATAGAGCATCTTAAAACTTACGAGCCCGGCAAGCCAATAGAGCTGGTCGTAAGAGAGTTCGGCATAGATCCATCCGAGATAGTCAAGCTCGCGTCAAACGAAAATCCTTACGGGTGCACTCCTAAAGCGGTCGAAGCGGTAAAGAGGTGTGCTGATTTGATGTATCGCTACCCTGACGATACGATGGATGAACTAAAAAGAGGGCTTGCGGAGCGCTTTGGGGTCGAAAAATCGAATCTTGTGATAGGTGCGGGAAGCGATCAGATAATTGAGTTTGCATGCCGTGCCAAACTCTACGGCGGTGCAAAAATTCTTCAGAGCGAGATAACCTTCGCTATGTATCAGATATATGCGGCCCAAAGTGGAGCCAATATACTCAGGGCACCTGGCATCGCCCACGACTTGGACGCTATCTTCTCTCTTTACAAAGAGCATGACCCTGATATGATTTTCATTTGCGCTCCGAACAATCCCACCGGAGATTGTCTCGATAGAGTCGATGTAGAGAATTTTATAGATGAGATCGACAGAGACACCTTGGTTGTGCTCGACGGGGCATATCAGGAGTATGCTTCCTATAAAGATCCCGCCAAAGCGGTAGACCCTGCGGCCCTTGTGGCCAAGTTTCCGCACCTTCTCTATTTAGGTACATTCTCGAAAGCTTATGGGCTTGGCGGAATGCGCATAGGTTACGGCATAGCAGATGAGTCGATTATAAAGGCGCTCTACAAATTGAGACCGCCTTTTAATGTAACTACTCTATCTCTTGTAGCCGCGACGGAAGCGTTAAAGGATGAGGAGTTTGTCAAAAACTCTCTGAAAAGCTGTTTTGAAGAGATGCGCAGATATGAAGCCTTCGCCGAAAACTTTGGAATAAAAACCATAGATAGCTACACCAATTTTATAACACTCATCCTTGATGGAGTCGCCGACTCGAGCAGATTGTGCGATGCTCTGCTAAGACGCGGTATCATAGTCAGAGACTTGAAGGGTTACGGTATGAATGCTGTGAGAATCACTATCGGTAAGCCTGACGAAAATAGTCGGTTTTTTGAAGTTGCGGGGCAGCTTCTTGAGAGTGGAGAGATATGAATTTTAAAGATCTGGCTACGCAGCTTACCAAGCTATACGAGAGACTTAATCGTGCCCAAAAGCTTGTGATTGTCGGTACTCTTCTTGCCGTAATAGGCTTTATCGTCTTTTTGGTTCTCTATACTTCATCTTCAAGAAGCAGCAACTATGCGGTACTTTTTGATAATCTAAGCAGTAAAGATGCGGCTCTTGTGATACAGGAGCTAGAAAAAGAGGGGGTTCCATATGAAATTCCTAAAGATGGTGTGATAGAGGTACCCCGCGATATGGTCTATAAAGTTCGGATCAATGTCGCATCGCAGGGAATTCCAAAAGAGAGCCACGTCGGTTTCGAACTCTTCGATACTCAGCAGTTCGGTTCTACAGATTTTGACCAGAAGGTCAAATTTCTAAGGGCTCTTGAGGGTGAACTCTCAAGAACCATACAGAGTCTGCAGCCTATAGAGAGCGCCTCTGTGCACTTGGCACTGCCCAAAGAGAGCGTTTTTGTCTCCAAATCTATCCCTCCTAGTGCATCGGTGGTGATAAAGACGGTCGAGGGGATGCGCCTGAGCAGAAAACAGATAACAGGAATTAAAAACATCGTTGCAGCAGCTGTAGCCAATCTCTCTCCCGAAAATGTCAAAGTGGTGAACGAATATGGCGAACCTTTGAATGAAGGTGGCGCTGAAGAGAGTAACGGAGAGTTGGCCAAACTGCAGATGGAGTATAAAAATCGCTACGAAACAGCATACGAGAGAAAGATAGTCAATATATTGGCCCCGATCATAGGTTCGAAAGATAGGGTTGTGGCCAAAGTTACAATCGATTTCGATTTTGCCCAAAGAAGCAGTGTAGAGGAGAGGTACGACCCTGAAAATGTTGTCAGAAGCGAACAGA
>JAKIUX010000017.1 GCA_021647345.1 Hydrogenimonas sp. | reverse complement strand
ATGTAAGCGTGGCACTTTTTGTGCGCTTCATGGAGTTTGGGAAAGTCCGTTTCGAAAAAGAGGAGTATGACCGAAAGCTCGACTACTTCTACAATCAGTTGCTGCAGCGTGAAAAAGAGGTAGACGCTAACTATGCGTACATCTCGGAAGATGAACATATAAAAGGTGAGAAAAAGGATGGGGAGAGGTGATGGTTGAAGGATATGACGCGCACATCCGCCACTATCAGGATGAGTTGGCGGTAAAATATCTGCCTGCTGTAAAAGCTATGGCATATAGACTTAAAGAGAGGCTTCCACGGTCTGTGGAGTTTGATGATCTCGTCAGCATCGGGGCTGAGGAGCTGATAAAACTCGCCAGACGATACGATAGAGAGCAGAACGACTCCTTCTGGGGGTATGCAAAGAGTCGCGTATACGGTTCTATGCTTGACTATCTGAGATCTTTGGATATCGTAAGCCGTGCCAACAGAAAATTGATAAAACAGATAGATGAGATAATATCTCAATATATGGATGAGTATGGAGTGGAGCCGGAGAATGCATATATCGCCGAAATATTGCAAGAGGATGAGCAGAAGATCAAAGATGCAAGGCGTGTCGCGGCTATCTATAACGTCATGCCCCTGCACGATCAACTTGAAAGCAATGAAAAGGACGCCTTCTCCACTATAGAGCAGGAGGAGTTGATAGAGAAGATCATGGATGTTCTCAAACAGATGTCCGAGCCCTATCAGATGATCATTCAGCTCTACTACTTCGAAGAGCTCACCTACAAGGAGATTTCAGAAATTCTCGACATAACTCCTTCGAGGATTTCGCAGGTTCATAAAAGGGTAATCACAAAAGTGAGAGACAGTATAGGATGAGATTATGGCAGACATACTGAGCCAGGAAGAGATCGACGCACTGCTTGAAGCAGTAGAAGATGAGGGAACTCCGGAAGCTTTGGAGGGCAGTGAGGAGGTTTTTGACCAGCGCCAGATAACGCTATATGATTTCAAACGCCCAAATAGGGTGAGCAAAGAGCAGCTGCGAGCTTTTCGCGGTATTCACGACAAGATGGCGCGCTCTTTGGCTTCTCAGATATCTTCCGTAATGCGTTCTATAGTTGAAATTCAGCTCCATTCGGTTGATCAGATGACCTACGGCGAGTTTTTGATGAGTCTGCCGAGCCCGACAAGTTTTAACGTATTTTCCATGAAGCCGCTTGATGGCAGCGGAATTTTGGAGATAAATCCGTCAATTGCTTTTCCGATGGTAGATCGTCTTCTTGGAGGTGCGGGAGAACCTTATGAGACGACAAGAGAGTTTACCGATATAGAGCTTACTCTTATGGACTCTATATTGCGTATTATAATGAGCAATCTCAAGGAGGCGTGGGCTCCGGTTATAGAGCTATACCCAAATGTGGAGTCGAAAGAGTCGAGCCCAAACGTCATTCAGATAGTGGCGCAAAATGAAATAGTGGTTATGGTTGTCATGGAGATCGTCATAGGGCACTCGAGCGGTATGATGAATATATGCTACCCGGTAATTACTCTTGAATCGATTCTCAATAAGCTTGGAAGCAGAGACTTTATGCTTACTGAAACAAGTGCGAAAAAGAGCCGAAACAAAGAGCTAAAAGCGCTTGTAGGCGGTGCAAGAGTCAACGTAAGCGCATATCTTGGGGAGGCGGAACTTACATTAAGAGAGCTTCTGTCGCTCAAAGAGGGCGATATCTTAAGACTTGATCGTCCGGCTGACGACACCGCCGTCATTAATGCTGACGGCAAAGATCGATTTATAGGAAAGATCGGTTTGAGACGCTTCAGAAAATCTTTGGAAGTTACGGAGCTTATCGTAGATGAAAAAGATGAGGTTAAAGAGATATTGCAGCAGATAGAGCAAGAAAGAAGGGTCAAGCTGGCCAATACGCTGGGTGAGGAGGTCGTAAATGGCTGAGTGGATAGAGCTTCTGGCCAGTGAGACGGCCGCTACCATAGAGGGTCTTACGGGGCAGCGCCCCGAAGTGGAGTTTAAAAATAGAGAGGAGATTACAGATATCTCCAATGTCATAGCTCCGATGTCAATCGTCTCTATAGATGTAAGCGGAGATCTTGAAGGGAAGATGGCGGTAGCTCTCTCGCCTATGTTGGGTACCGCACTCTCAGATATGATGCTCGGCGGTGAAGGAGAGAGCAAAGAGGAGATGGATGCCGACGACCTCGATGCGGTAAAAGAGATCGTCTCCAACATTTTCGGCGGCCTCTCAACAGCCATGAAGGCGCAGAAAGAGTTTCCCGATCTGACATTCTCGGTTAGCGGTATACACTTTTACAAAGAGGGTGAAGATATAGATCTATCCGCCTACTCGACACTGCTGGCCTACTCTTTCTCTCTTGGTGTGATAAACGGGATCTTTATGACTCTTCTGGATAAGAATCTGACAAAACTTGTAGAGAGCGAAGGGGCTCAAAGCGCAAGCGAATCTGTAGCGGACTCTTCCGCTCAAGCTTCCGCTACGGACTCTTCAGCGCTCCAGCCTGTAGAGCACGGAGATATGAAAAATATCGGTCTTATTTTGGATGTCAAACTCCCTCTGCGTGTACGAATTGGGAGCAAAAAGATGCTTCTTAAAGATGTTCTATCTATGGATATAGGCTCTGTCATAGAGCTCGATCAGCTCGCCAACGACCCTCTTGAGATACTTGTCGACGACAAAGTGGTAGCCTACGGAGAGGTGGTTATAGTAGACGGAAATTTCGGAGTACAGATTACCCACATCGGAACAAAGCGTGAAAGACTCGAAAAGCTTAAAGGCTAAGCTTAAGCTTCCTTGAAGCAGCTTGGTAATATTATCCGTTAAAATTATAATATCAACGGAAAAGTATGAAAAGAAAAGTATTGGTAGGTATGAGCGGCGGTGTTGACTCTACAGTAACTGCCAAACTTCTGCAGGATGCTGGGTATGAAGTAGAAGGCGTCTATATGAAGCTGCATGAGAAGCCCGGTTATCATGAGGCCAACTTCGCAAAAGTTCAGCATGTCGCAAAATACCTGGACATTAAAGCATCTATGCTTGATCTCTCCAAAGAGTTTGACGAAAAGGTTTATAGACCTTTTGTAGAAGGGTATAAAGAGGGGATCACACCCAACCCTTGCGCAAAATGCAACCGCCTTATAAAGTTTGGAAAGATGATGGAGTATGCCGACTCCATAGGGGCCGACTACCTTGCCACAGGACACTATGTAAGGCATGACGGAAAATATATCTTAGAGGCTTCTGATGAGACGAAAGATCAGAGCTACTTTCTTTTCGATATCGACAAAAGCATAATACCGCGCCTGATTTTTCCGCTTGGTGAGTGGAAGAAAGAGGATGTAAAAGCATACGCCTCCAAAATTGAGGCCTTGAAAGATTTTGCTACGCAAAAGGAGTCGAGTGAAATCTGCTTTGTTGAGACCACCTACATAGATATACTAAAAAAGCATACCGAAGTGGAGATGCCGGGAGAGGTCCTGGACACAGAGGGGAAGGTAATAGGGCACCATAAAGGGTATATGCACTATACGATAGGAAAAAGGAGAGGGTTTTTTGTACGCGGAGCTCATGAGCCTCACTATGTGAAAGAGATCATACCGGAAACCAATCAGATTGTAGTAGCAAGACATGATGAGCTCGAAGTGAGGCGGATAGAGCTGGAGCGGGTAAATTTGATGGATGATCACATACAGTTTCGTTGCGATGTGAAGGTTCGCTATAGAACCAAACGTATTCCATGCCGTGTAATAGTTGATGAAAAAAGAAGAGCCGTTTTGGAGCTTGAAGAGCCGGTCTTTGGCGTAGCGGCCGGTCAAGCAGCAGTATTTTATGACAAAAATAGAATGATTGGAGGAGGGTGGATAACAGGTTCGGCAAAGTGAGATAAAAACAATTTTAAGTCACTTTCCTGTAAAATTCCACTCTGCGGTTGTCGGGGTGTAGCGCAGCCTGGTAGCGCGCCTCGTTCGGGACGAGGAGGTCGAAGGTTCGAATCCTTTCACCCCGACCACTACTGATTTTATGCGTAGACGGACTCTTTATCGAATTTTTTTGTCAAAAGTGCGTAAAAGAGCGCACGATATTTGTTTCTGTTTGAAGAGCCTAGCTTTTCGCAAACCTCTTTTATCGCTGCATCGAGTTTTTCATCGCTCTCTTTTAGGCCCAGTTTTTTCTTTAGGAAATTATCTCTTACTCGTGCTAGTTCATCTTTGCTTGAGCAAGAGACAGACTCGGCATCTTTATTATATATAGATGGCCCTAACCCTTTTGTGACCTTCTCTATCAAATCTTCGCTCAGTCCAAGTTTAAGTTTCTTGGAAGCTTCGGTATACTGCTCGATCTTCTCGGTAAGTTTACTCATTCTCTCTCCTTTTGTTTGTTAAAATATAGTTACATTTTAGCATATAAATATAAAAAATTATCTTTAAGGTGTAATAATGTTCTTTAAAATAGCTAAAATATGCCCTCTTTGAATGTAAGCGTTAATAGGATATAATTGCGCCAATTTCAAGGCAAGGTTAAAGAATGCGCGGATACAAAATTTTTGCGGGAACAGCCTCCGAATCATTTGCGGCGGAGATAAGCAAATATCTAGATGCGCCGCTAAGCGGAGCCAATATAAGTCGTTTTAGTGACGGAGAAATAGGGTGTCAGATCAGTGAGAGTGTTAGAGGAAGAGATGTTTTCATAGTCCAATCTACGGGAGCGCCGGCCAACGACAATTTGATGGAGCTTCTTATTATGACCGATGCTCTACGCAGAAGCTCTGCGCGCTCAATAACGGCAGTCGTACCATATTTCGGCTACGCCAGACAGGATAGAAAAGCGGCACCAAGAGTCCCAATCACCGCCAAACTTGTAGCAAACCTAATAGAGACTGCCGGTATAGACAGGGTTGTTACGATGGATCTTCACGCAGGACAGATTCAGGGCTTTTTCGATATTCCGGTTGACAACCTCTACGGTGCGATTCTCTTTATAAACCATATAAAATCAAAAAATCTCGAAGATCTTGTCGTAGCCAGCCCCGATATTGGCGGAGTTGCCCGTGCGAGATACTTCGCCAAAAGACTTGGTGTCGATATGGCGATAGTTGATAAAAGAAGAGAGAAGGCTAACGAGTCGGAAGTGATGAATGTCATAGGCGATGTGGAGGGTAAAAATGTTGTTCTTGTGGATGATATGATAGATACAGCAGGCACTATAGTGAAAGGGGATGCGGCTTTGAAAGAGCACGGCGCAAAGAGTGTTATAGCCTGTTGCACCCATCCGGTACTTAGCGGCCCGGCGTACGATCGCCTCAGAGAGGGTGAGCTTGACGAGCTTGTCGTATCGGATACCCTTCCGATCAAAGGCTCTTGCGAAAAGGTAACCGTACTGCCGGCGGCTCCGCTGTTTGCTGAGGTTATAAGACGAGTCTACCACAATGAGAGCGTCAACTCTCTTTTTGCCTAAAATTTCAACTAAAGGTGTCGAGTGCAGAAAAATATCCGCAACTTCTCCATAATAGCCCACATAGATCACGGCAAAAGCACCCTCGCCGATCGTATTATTCAAGAGTGCGGGGCCGTTACGGAGAGAGAGCTCGGTACCCAGATGATGGACACTATGGATATAGAGCAGGAGAGAGGCATAACTATAAAGGCTCAGAGTGTCCGTCTTACATATGTAAAAGATAAAGAGCCGTATATCTTAAACCTTATAGATACTCCCGGTCATGTCGATTTTAGCTACGAAGTGAGCAAGTCTCTTGCCTCTTCTGAAGGTGCGCTGCTTGTAGTAGATGCCTCCCAGGGAGTTGAGGCGCAAACTATAGCCAATGTCTATATAGCCCTCGAAAACGATCTTGAGATAATTCCGGTTATAAATAAGATCGACCTTCCGGCTGCTGATCCTGATAGAGTAGTTGAGGAGATAGAGCAGACGATTGGGCTCGATTGCAGCGGTGCTATCTATGTAAGTGCCAAGACCGGAGAGGGCATAAGAGAGCTTCTTGATGCGATAGTCGACAGAGTGCCGCCCCCTTCAGGAGATGAGGAGGCCCCGACTAAAGCGATCATTTACGACAGCTGGTTTGATAATTATCTTGGTGCCCTTGCTCTTGTTAGAGTTTTTGATGGATCTATAAAAAAGGGGCAAGAGGTTCTTATAATGGGTACCGGCAAGAGGCATCAGGTGCTTGATCTTACATACCCTCACCCTTTAAAACCTGTCAGAACGGATGAGATAAAAACAGGCGAAGTGGGAATAGTGGTTTTGGGGCTTAAGAATGTAAGCGACGTCTCTGTAGGCGATACGATAACAGACGCCAAGCATCCTACAAAAGAGCCGGTAGGAGGCTTCAAAGAGGCGAAACCTTTTGTTTTTGCCGGTCTCTATCCGATAGATACGGACAGGTTCGAAGAGCTAAGAGATGCTCTTGATAAACTGAAGCTAAATGACGCCTCCATCAGCTACGAGCCTGAAACTTCAGTAGCTCTCGGGTTTGGCTTTAGGGTAGGATTTTTGGGAATGCTCCATATGGAGGTTGTTAAAGAGAGGCTAGAAAGAGAGTTCGGGCTTGACCTAATAGCTACGGCTCCGACCGTCATATATAGAGTAGAGTTAACTGACGGCACTGCGGTTGAGGTTCAAAACCCGAGCGAAATGCCCGATACCGGTAAGATTGCCAAGATATATGAGCCTTACGTAAGAGCTACCATCATAACCCCCAAAGAGTTTCTCGGAAACATAATAACGATGATGGCTGATAGGCGCGGGGTGCAGGAGAAGATGGAGTACCTTAATGAAGATAGGGTTATGCTTGTTTATGCCGTTCCTATGAATGAGATAGTGGTAGACTTTTACGACAAGTTAAAAAGCGCTACCAAAGGGTATGCCAGTTTCGATTATGAGCCTATTGAGTATAGAGAGGGAGATCTTGTAAAACTTGACGTTCGCGTAGCGGGTGAGGTTGTAGATGCTCTGAGCATCATAGTTCCGAGAGAGAAGGCGCAGCAAAGAGGCAGGGAGCTTGTAAAGACGATGAAAGAGCTGATACCGCGCCAACGATTTGAAGTAGCTGTGCAAGCAAGTATTGGGAACAAAGTTATAGCCATGGAGACTGTAAAGTCGATGGGCAAAAATGTTACCGCCAAGTGCTACGGCGGCGACATCTCAAGGAAGCGAAAGCTTCTGGAAAAACAGAAAGAGGGCAAAAAGCGGATGAAAGCGATAGGCAAGGTGCAGCTTCCGCAAGATGCCTTCCTGGCGGTATTGAAGATAGATTAGGAGATGCAGGTGAGGTGCCACTCCTGCAGGGTGCTTGCCGTCTCGCCTATCTGTGCAAAGTGCCGCCGCATCTATCTGACACCATCGCCTAAATTTAGAGTTTTGCCTTGCGGTCTTAAAGCGGTCACACTCTTTAGATATGAAAATATAGAACCCTTTTTGCTTACAAAACATACTCCCAGAGGGTGGCTGATATATCGAATAATGGCCAGAGATGCTTTCAAGGCGCTATCGGTTTTAGATCTAACGGGGCTTTTTGTCATACCTGTTGATGATAAGCCAAGATGGGGCTACAGCCATACGGCGATATTGGCCAAAGAGCTCGCAAAGCTTGGGTGCAGACCCCTCTTTGGTCGGCTTAGAGCACAAAAGAGAGTCTCATACTCCGGAAAGCCCCTCTCTTTTCGTATTAAGAACCCAAGAGATTTTATATATCGAGGAGATGGCAATATCGATGCCGTTTTGGTAGACGATATCGTAACGACCGGTTTGACTCTGCAAGAGGCACGGCAGACTCTACAAAAGTACGGCGTCAGAGTCAAAATGGCTATCGCTTTGGCTGATGTTGAAAGAGAGCGTTAAAGTTTTATAAAAATTATCTACTTAATTTAGGCTTTAGTATCTATACTCTTTTCTATGTGCTATAATTGCGCCATCCTAACGCCCGGCCAAAAGCCGGTATCTCCCGTCTAATCCAAATATACCTCCGTATATTTACCAGATGGGCACCACCGACGGCAAATAGCTAGGTAGCATAATGTGCGTGCCGCCGGTAAGTAGACTATGATTGAAAAAAGATCAACTTTTTGCAGATAGATCAAGATAGGCTTTTTTCAGTTGCAGCTATACTTCAACACAAAGAGAAAGATATATGCAAGAGAGTACACAAGAGACAGAAGAGAGCAGAAGCGAGCAGCAAGAGGGCTCTTTGATGACATTCGCTGATTTTGGCTTCAAGCAGCCTATAATGAGGGCTATTCAGCGTATGGGATTTCAGGTTCCAAGCCCTATTCAACAGAAGGTGATTCCCCTAATTCTAGAGGGGCACGATGTAGTAGGCCAGGCCCATACAGGCACAGGTAAAACAGCAGCCTTCGGACTGCCTGCTCTCAACAACATAGAGTGGAGAAACGGGGTGGAGCTTCTAGTTATAACCCCTACGCGCGAATTGGCAACACAGGTGAGTGACGAACTCTTTAGTCTTGGCCGTTTTGCAGGAATTCGAACGGTAAGTGTTTATGGCGGCCAGAGCTATAGAAGGCAGCTTGATCTAATAGGCAGAGGAGCGCAGGTGGTTGTTGCTACACCGGGCAGGCTTCTTGATATGCTAAGTTCTGGAAAACTGGAAGATTTCAATCCCTCTATCGTCGTTTTGGATGAAGCGGACGAGATGCTCGATATGGGCTTTTTGGATGATATCAAAGAGATTTTCAGCTATCTTCCTCAGCAGCGTCAGACACTCCTATTTTCAGCCACTATGCCAGAACCCATAAAAGATCTTGCGCGGCACATTCTTTACGAGCCTAAGTTTGTCTCTGTTACCAAAAAAGAGACTACCAACAAAGATATTCGTCAGCTCTACTATGTCATAGAGGAGAAGGATAGAGACGACGCTATTGTAAGACTTCTTGACAAGGAGGAGCCTGAGAAGGCGATAATTTTTTGCCGCATGAAGCGTGAAGTGGATAGGGTGGCGGAGCTTCTTCAAGCTCAGGGTATAAACGCCAGAGGGCTGCACGGCGATATGGAGATGCGTGAGAGAATGGATGTGATAAAGGGCTTCAGAGGGCGAGATATCGACATTCTCGTAGCTACCGATGTTGCAGCAAGAGGGCTAAATATAGAGAATGTCAGCCATGTATTTAATTACCATATTCCTTTTGATCCTGAGAGTTAGGTTCACCGTATCGGCCGCACGGGAAGGGCGGGCAAGAAGGGTACCGCCATTACGCTCGTCACGCCTCTGGAGTTTAAGGAGTTGGAGCGAATTCGACAGAAGGTCGGTACCAAGATGGAGTACGGTTTTGTTGATGAAGAGGGTATCGATAACGAGGATATAGTAGAGCGCTTCGCAGATTTAGTTCGCGCCGCCGGCATAGATGATTCGGCTGTAAAGATATATGAAAAGCTTGAAGAGGAGATGGCTCCTCAAAAGATAGCCTATAAACTGATTACAACAATTTTGGAGAGCGGAATACTTAAGCCGAAGGGTTCAGGCATTGGGTTGAGTCAGGAGGAGGTCGAGCGGATGATGGC
>JAKIUX010000016.1 GCA_021647345.1 Hydrogenimonas sp. | reverse complement strand
CAATCATCATCAGGCAGTTAAGAAACTTGCAAAAGGTTTCAGAATTTCGGCATGCGCAAAAGATAAAGTTGCGGAAGCAATTGAACCTGTCGATACGCTTTTACATCCGTTTATTTTGGGTGTTCAATGGCATCCGGAAGCTATGGACGTTAAAAATCCTTTGTCCGGAAGAATAGGACGTAAATTTATGTACAAAGTAAAGCAACATTTTCTAATTGATTAAGAATAAAAAACTATGTCGGGAAGTAAAAAAGCTATTTACGGTGCCGTTATTGCGAATATTGCAATTGCAACGAGTAAATTTATTGCGGCAATTTTTACGGGCTCCTCAACAATGATGTCGGAGGGAATTCACTCTTTGGTGGATACGGGAAACGGAATTTTGCTTTTGTTAGGAATTAAAAAAAGTAAAAAACCTGCTGATGAAGAACATCCGTTCGGATACGGAAATGAGGTTTATTTTTGGAGCTTTATTGTTGCCGTATTAATTTTTGCTTTGGGAGGAGGTATAGCCCTCTATGAAGGAATTGTCCATATTTTGCATCCTCGTGAAGTAACTGATGTAATTTGGAATTATGTTGTATTAGTTTCGGCAATTCTTTTTGAAGGAACTTCGCTTATAATTGCTGTTAAAGAATTTAATAAAACAAGAGGCGATGTTTCTTTGTATAAAGCACTTACGGATACAAAAGACACTACTACCGCAGCTGTTGTTATTGAAGATTCGGCAGCTGTAACCGGTTTAGTTCTTGCTCTTATTACTCTGATACTCGGGCAAGTAACCGGAATCGAATATTTTGACGGAATAGGTTCTGTTCTTATCGGTTTGCTGCTTTTAAGCGTTTCAACTTTTTTTGCAATTGAATGTAAAAGTCTTTTGATAGGAGAAGGACTTTCGAAAAAAGATATAAAAAAAATAATTAATATTTTATCTGAAGATGAAGATGTTACGGCATATAAAAAACCTTTAACATTGTTTTTCGGACCTGATGAAGTTTTAGTAAATCTGAACGTAAATTTTAAAGACGGTTTGGTATCCGACGAAATAGAAAAAATAGTTGACCGGCTCGAAAGCAAAATTAAAACGGTAATTCCGGCTGTTAACAGAATTTTTATTGAAGCAGAAACCATTCTTACAAAAAAGGGAAAACCGAAAATCAGTGAATAATTTTATTTTTCGTTCATAATTTTATATAAAGAATCCAATTTCGGGACAAGAATAATTTCTATTCGTCGATTTTTTTGTTTGCCGGCATCTGTTTTGTTGCTTGCAACGGGTTTGTGCATTCCTCTGCCCGAAGCTGTTATTCGCTCGGGTTTAATTTTTGTGTGTTTTGTAAGAATATCAACAACCGACAAAGCACGTTCGGTGCTGAGTTTCCAATTGTATTTATCGGGTCCTGTATTATCGGTGTGTCCTTCAATGAGAATTTCCGTATCGGTGTTTTTTTCAAGAATTTTCCCGAGTTTTATTATTGCTTCTTTGCCTCTTTTGTCTATTGCCGAACTGCCGGTTTTAAAAAGCAATTTTTCTTCCATTGCCACATAAACTTTTCCGTCTTTCAGATAAACGTTTAATTCCGAATTATCGAAACTTTCCAAGGCATCATTTATGATATTTTTGAGTTTATTGACCTCCGCTTTATTTTTGTTTATCATATTTTCAAGCAGAACTAAGCGTTTTTGTTTTTCTTCTAAAGAATTTCTTAACGAATCAATTTGTTCGGATTTAAGTTCTTGTTCTTTTGTCAGTTTATCAATAAGTTCGCTTTTTTTGTTAAGTCGTTCTTCGGCTTCTCTAAGTTTTTTTTGTTTTTTTTCATAATATATCTATTAATATTCTTATTTTAGATATTTTAGTTATTGTTAAAGCATTTTTTATTCCATTTTTATACGGGTTTCTGTGCATTATATAGATTGCCTACTCTCTGCTATAATTTTCTCCACATCAAGGAGTTGATCATGAAAAGAGTGGTAATAGCCGGCGGAGGGTACGGAGGCTTGAGGGCTGTAGAGAAGCTTGCTCAAAACGATAACCTTGAAGTGGTTCTAATAGATGCTAACAGCTACCACTTCATGCAGACAGAGGTCTACGGCTATATAGCGGGAAACAGATATATTGACGAGCTCGCAGTCGATCTATCTCTATGGTGCGAAGGGTTCAAGAACGGCAAAGTGCGATTCATTCAAGATCGAATCGTAGGGCTGAATCCCAAAGAGAAGGAGTTGGTACTATCAGATTTAAAAATAGAGTACGACTACCTAATAATAGCGACAGGCGCAAAAACTAGGTTTCCAGACTCCATAAAAGGGCTTAGAGAGTATAGCTTCGGGGTAAAGAGGCTCGATAGAGCATTCGGTTTTCGACACAGATTTGAAGAAGCCATAAAAAGAAAACTTGACGGAGATAGCAAAAAGGTTGATATTGCGGTAATAGGAGCCGGTCTTTCCGGTGTCGAGGTTGCGGCTGAGATGGGCTACATGCTAAAGCGCTACAAAAAGATGCTTGGCGGCCATACAGGGGAAATAAAAGTAACGCTTTATGATGCATGCGAAACAATACTGCCGGGAATGAACGACTCGATAATAGACGCTTCGGTTAAAAGAGTAAAAAACCTAGGTATTGAAATTGTAACCTCAGCTTACATAAAAGAGGTAAGCAGCGATAAAATATATTTTGAAAATGCAAAGAGTCGTGACTATACTTTTATGATCTTTACAGGCGGAATTTTGGGAAATAGCGAGTTTGCACCCAAGCATTTTGAAAAAAACTTTATCGAACAGCTTAAAGTAACTTCTACTCTAAACATAAAAGATCATGGTGAGATATTTGCAATAGGCGATGTAGCCGAAATTTTAGACCAACACGGGCAGCAGCTCCCCCCTACGGCTCAGATTGCTGAACAGAGTGCAGAGTATTGCGCAAAAGCAATAGAGGCCGACATTAAAGGGGATAAGATAGGACCGTTTAAAGGCAAAATGTATGGAATATTTATAGCATTGGGGGGCAGATATGCTGCGGCTGAAATTTTAGGCTTTAATATAAGCGGAATCACGGCCTACTTCTTAAAAAAAGTAATCACGCTGGTATACTTTTTAGGAATTGATCTAAGAGCAAACACAGGCTTTAAAATCAGAAGCAAAAAAATGGTGTAGAGAATATCAACATAACAAAAGTTTACTTTTAGAAAAAGCTTTATCGTTACTATTAATCTAATCTTATACGCTATACTATCTAAAAAAATTGGGCACAATATTCGGCAAAAAGGAGTAAAAATGTCTGAATTAAAAGAGCTTTACTATCCAAATAGAGAGCTGGCTAAAGAGGCGCGCATAAAGAATATGTGCGAATATAAAGAGTTAATGGAGTGGGCAAAAGAGGATTACGAAGGCTTTTGGGGCCACTGGGCGAAAGAGAAGATCGACTGGTTCGAGCCTTTCACGCAAGTTCTCGATGAGTCTAACGCGCCATTTTACAACTGGTTTACAGGAGGCAAACTCAATGTTAGCTACCAGTGTATAGATCGCCATCTTGAGTGCAGAAAGAACAAAGCGGCCATAATTTTCGAAGGGGACAGAGGTGACAAGCAGATCATCACATATCTGGAGCTGCATAGAAGCGTCAACCGTTTTGCCAACCTTCTTAAAAACAGGTTTGGCGTAAAAAAGGGCGATAGAGTAGTTCTTTATATGCCGATGATACCTGAAGCTGCTTTTGCTATGCTCGCATGCGCGCGCATAGGCGCCATACACTCCGTAGTATTCGGCGGTTTTAGCGCCGAAGCTCTTCGAGACAGAATAATCGACGCCGAAGCTAAAGTGGTCATAACTGCTGACGGTGCTTTTAGAAAAGATAAGCCTTACATGCTAAAACCTGTGGTAGATACGGCCCTCGAAGAGGGATGCGACTGTGTAGAAAAGGTGCTTATAGTTCAAAGAAACAACGAAGATGTTGTATGGATAGAAGGAAGAGACTACAGCTACAACGAGCTAATTGATCAAGAGAGCGACGTTTGCGAGCCAGAGCCTATGGATAGCGAAGATCCGCTCTTTCTTCTTTACACATCCGGCTCTACCGGTAAGCCAAAGGGTGTTCAGCACTCACAAGCCGGCTACATTCTTTGGGCGCAGATGACGATGGAGTGGGTGTTTGACGTAAAAGAGAACGATACATACTGGTGTACCGCCGACATAGGGTGGATCACAGGGCATACATATATAGTTTACGGTCCGCTTGCAATGGGTGCTACTACCGTTATGTTCGAAGGTGTACCTACATATCCTGACGCCGGACGCGCATGGAAGATGGTAGAGGAGTATAGGATAAACCAGTTTTATACCGCCCCTACAGCCATTAGAGTTCTTCACAAAATGGGTGAAAATGAACCGCAAAAGTATGATCTAAGCTCACTTAAGGTTCTCGGAACCGTTGGCGAACCTATAGACCCGCCGGCATGGAAATGGTATTTTGAAAAGATCGGAGGCGGAAGATGCCCCATAGTCGATACATGGTGGCAAACTGAAACCGGAGGACATATGATAAGCCCGCTTCCCGGCGCTCCACCTATAAAACCGGCTTGCGCCACATTCCCTCTTCCCGGAATAATGGCGGAGGTAATAGAACGCGACGGCACACCGACCGCTCCAGGAGAGCAGGGACTTTTGTGCATAACAAAACCGTGGCCGAGCATGATTCGAACCATATGGGGAGACCCTGAGCGCTTCAAAAAGAGCTACTTCGGCGACGCCAAGAAAGATGGAAAACCTGTCTACTTCTCAGGAGACGGCGCCATAGTTGACGAAGATGGCTATATTACAATAACCGGTCGCGTTGATGACGTAATAAACGTATCGGGACATCGTATGGGAACGGCAGAGATAGAAGCGGCTATAAAGAAGCACCCCCATGTAGCAGAAGTTGCCGTCGTAGGAAAACCTGACGATATAAAGGGTGAGAGTATATTCGCTTACATAGTTTTGAAAAATGCCGATGATAGTTTCGGCGAAGAGGCGGAACTTGCAAAAGAGATAAACCAGGTGATCGCCAAAGAGATAGGCAATATAGCCAAATGCGACACCATTAAAGTGGTACCCGGCCTTCCAAAAACCCGCTCAGGCAAGGTTATGCGCCGAATACTTCGCGCCATAGCCAAAGGGGATGAGATAAAACAGGATATCTCAACCCTTGAAGATCCGACGATAGTCGCCAAGATTCAAACTTGTGTAATAGGATAGCGATGTGAAAGCGTGGATGACTCTGTTTTTGGCTCTAATCTTTTTAACCGGATGCGGCGAAAAGCCGACAAAAAGTGAAAAGCTTCACTTTTCGGTACTCATTCCTCAAGCTGAGCCGGCTCAGAGTCTCCACTATATTGACGGAAAGCAGGTCTTCACATCGCCTCTGGAGCACTCCATAGTCTCGGCGATGGTCGTCAACAACCCGATCTTGGCCGGCAAAGATGCAATTTTAGCAATTGCTATAGAGAATCTAAGCGATGAGACGATTGAACTTAAGTGGGACGATATAACTTTTTTCAATCCTAAAAACTACATGAAGCTTCTGCCGATATCCGAGATAGAGGAGTATTTTAAAAAGCCTAATAGATGCAAACCCCTTCTAAATTCGACCATCTTTAGAGACCAACTTCTAAAATATGGCGTAATACAGGACCCATCGGCCGATACGCCCGCTTCAGAGCTAACCGCTACCGAATCTGCACTGCACGAAATCTTCAAAGAGATTAGAGAAGATCTCTGCTATACGAGACTTCCCAACAATACGACTCTTGAGCCCCACAAGGTCACAGTAGGCTATATGGTCGTTCAGCTCCCTGAAGAGAACTTCTCAAAACGTATGCTATTTATGCTCAAAATTCCTGTAGCAGGCGACACTCATAAACTTCGCTATGCGCTTCAACCTCTTGAATAGTGGTATAATTACCCTAAAAAAGAGGATATATAGATGGAGCTATGCGTCGCTCTCGACCTGCCGACACGGCAGAAAAATATCGAATTGGCCAAAGAGCTGAAAAAGTATGATATATGGCTCAAAGTTGGTTTTAGAAGCTACATAAGGGACGGAAGAGAGTTTATTGAAGAGTTAAAGAGCATAAGTCCATCTTTTAAAATATTTTTGGACCTGAAGCTTTACGATATTCCAAATACGATGGCCGACGCCGCCGAAGAGATCACAAATATTGGCGTAGATATGTTCAATATTCACGCAAGTGCTGGAAAAAAGGGGATGCAGGCAGTTATGCAAAGAGTTAACGACCTGCAAAACCGCCCTCTCGTACTCGCCGTTACAGCTCTGACATCATTCGATTACCACAGCTTCAAAGAGATCTACGGCACAGAAATAGAAAAGAAGACAAAAGAGTTCTCTTTACAGGCATACCAAGCAGGACTCGACGGTGTGGTATGCAGCGTACTTGAATCAAAGATGATTAAGCATGAAACTGCAAGCGATTTTCTTACACTGACTCCCGGCATAAAACCCTTCGGAGAATCAAGTGACGACCAAAAGAGAGTAGCCGACATAGAGACGGCAAAAAAGGAGCAAGTAGACATCATCGTCGTAGGACGACCGGTCTACAACTCAAAAGATCCGGTAAAAGCGGTCGATAAGATTCTTCAAGCACTATAGAGTGCGTTTTCTACCACTTCCCCTGAGGAACCGCCGTCTCCATCCCCCATATCATCCACGCAACGAAACTGATAAAAAGTATAACAAAAACCAAAGGGGCATACTTCTGAAACATCACCTCTCCTAAATATTGAGTAAGCAATTGTACCCAAAAGCGTATGAAAAAGGTGGAACATATTTTGCTATATCTTTTGCATAAGAAAATCCACAAAGGAGACGAGATGAAGATAATGGACAAAGTAGAGCTCATCGTTAAGCTCAAGGAGAAGATAGAAGAGGCGAAAAAAGAGAATCTAAAGTCTGCAAAAAGACTTCAAAACCTACTTGAAAGCATCATTAAATCTGGAGAGGTAAAAGCGATTTAACTATACCGGTCGGTAGATCAGCCATTTAAGCGGTATATTAAGAAGCAGCCGCTATAATTTCATCCACTTCATGGACAGGTGGGTGAGCTGGCTGAAACCACACCCCTGCTAAGGGTGCGTACCTTTACGGGTACCGAGGGTTCGAATCCCTCCCTGTCCGCCACTTCGTAACTATCCTCTCCGGTATCCCTCCGAAGTAATCAAACGCCTTTTCATGGCACATTTGCCAAGTTGCTTGACGCATATTGTCACTGCAGTAGACAAAGGCCATTCGGCTGCAACCTAGTACCATTACAAATGCGTACAACGGCTGTTTACCGCCTCGAAGAACGGTCCAGTCCGCCTGGGCCTGATATCCCGGATCGGTTTCAAAGCGCACGATCGGTTCGGATTGGGGTTTGGGTAACAAGGAGCGAATGTACCGCTGCACAACGCGCAGGCTTCCTTTATACCCTTGAGCACGTATCTCTTCGCAGATGACGGTCGCGGGCAGCTTGTCGGGAAGTGCTTGCTCGATGCGGCGGTCGATATAGGGTTTGTAACGATCCAGAATGGACGCATAGTGTCGCTTCCTGTAGCTTTTCAGCTCCTTTTCCTTCAGCCGTTTGGCGACGGTTCTTCGATCCAGCCCCATCGCCTTGGCTATAGCGTGTATACTGTACCCTCTCGATTTCAATGTATGAATCATGACAAATTCCTCTTTGCTTATCATTGCGACACTCCAGTGTTAAATTACCGGATTGTAGCAACTCCTCTCTCGGTCGTCGTGGTACATTTTTGGTTGTCGCCGGTGGTACATTTTAGCGCGTCGTTTAACATCACTCTTGACACGCTTCATTGTATCCATCTCTCTGAACTTTGCACTCTGGTATGGATTCAATAATACCACACGATAGGAAAACTTCTGCAAATAGCGGTAGAGGTTCTCAAACAGAAGTCCGGTAGCCTCCATCCCTATGATGATATCATCAAGACCGCACGAGAGTGATTGAAGCTGCACCAAAAGCTTTTTGAAACCGTTTTGAGACGCAGAGAATACAAAGGGCTTGATCTCAAGCAGATTATCTTCTCTCATAACGCATGCAACATGCTCCTTTTTGGCAATATCTATCCCAACATAAAACATAGCGGCTCCTCTCTTGAGTTTTTCAGGTTGTGTCTCACAGCCTCCTTACTCTATGGAACGGTAAGCAGATATCACCTATCTTGCTTCCAAATAGCGTTTCATCGGTGAGTTCGGTTAGCCTGAATCCAATAAGCTTTCTCGGGTCATCTTATTGACAAGGAGAAAAAGATCGTCCATTCAGTGCCATTGACTGTGAATTGCATAAAGCGACTACATCAACCGTCTTTATGCTAACACAACTTTTTCAGCAGATACCATCCCTGATGGTGATGGCTCTGCTTATTATGTATTATAGGAGGAGCTTGAACGCAATACAAGAAACTATATGCAATCACTACAAAACAACCCTCAGAAAGTGGCTAACTTTTTTCAACATGATGCGGTAAAGTATACATCAGCTTAGAATGAATTTTATTTATTGGTGGCGTAATAAATTTAAATTGGCGTTATTCTTTGGATTCGATAATATTTCCCTTTCCATCAGTCACGCCCCTTTACACACCGTTCAAAATCTAACAAAGTCTCCCATAGCTACATATGTTCCAGGCAGGTGTATAGACCTTGATAGCCACAAATAGTCAAGATCTAACTGATAAAACTTCGCTTCACAGTTTGCGCAACTATAGAAAAATCTTCCCGTTTCATCAATATGGCTGGTGTGCGCCTGGGCATTTTTTCCTGCTGCCCACTCTTCAGCAGTCAGGGGTCTGGCTACCTCAACATTTGCAACAACTTTAGGGTTTTGGGGATTAGAGAGATTTACGACGGTTACATAGGTAGCTTTATGGTTGGTTACAACCGCCATTCTCTTAGGAATTGAAAATGTTATATGCCCTGCGCCCAAACCGGCTTGAAAAGTCGCTACAGGGCTCATTGTATTCTTGTCTATTACATAAACTTTGCCGCTATATGTAGGAAAAAATAGATATTTGTCACCATAAAATCTTGCATGGTGCGCTCCGCCATCTTTATGGTCGGCGTGGAATATTGTATCTACTGTGATATTACTTGAAGCATCTATCGTAAATTTCATAACTCCTGCAGCTGGAATACTCATATTTTCAGGATCATTTGGCCCCTCAAGGACCATATAGTACGTCCCGTTGCCGGCAGAATCTACCTCAGAGGGTAAAAATAGTACATGGTGTGCAGTTGTCTCGGTATCTATTTGAGCTAACGGGATTTCATTATCTTTATCATATATTAAAAGCTTTCGGTTTACACGATCGAGCAATAAAAACCTTTTACCGTCAGCAAGCCAGAATGGATGGCCTGTGGCATTTCCTCCTCCAAAGTAGTTTGCGGAATCTACCGGATTAACATCGGTTGAGACATCCTCTCCAAAATAGCGTTTTATCTCATAGTCATATTTACCTATAGTAACTGACATCGGCTTTGTCTTTCCAGAGACTAGAACCAGATCAAGATCAGACAGTGTGGCGGTTGAGCGGGGGTGGAACTTTAGCGGAATAACCTTTTTAACGCTGTTATCTATGAAGTCTATAACAGCAATGGAATCGCTTCTTCTTGTCAATGCAAAAGCCTCTCTATCGGTTTCGCTGTCAACACCGTAAGGTCCCAAAGCAGGTGATACGTCCATTACAGACACCAAACTCATCTTCTCTGTATCAATATTGAAAA
>JAKIUX010000015.1 GCA_021647345.1 Hydrogenimonas sp. | reverse complement strand
CTTCAAAGCGGCATATAATCTATTTTCGCTCTTCAAAAGCCGCTCTTTTACGGCAGGCAGAAGCTTCGCTGCATGTCGTGTCGCCTCAAGTTTATACTCACCATATAGATCACTTATCCCAAGAATCTTGGAGATGGCCGGGTATACCCTTGCGGCAACCTGCGGAGGAGTCTCCGAAAAAGAGAAGTCTGGAACCATCACAGCCACTCTATCGAGCACCATTTTGGTTCTTTGTTTATCTATTTTCAGCGTCTGGCAGACTCTAAGAGCCTGAGAAAATATGCAGGTAACGCACTCAGGCTCAAGCTTCAACTGCCGCTCCCGCCATGCTTTTGCACAACCTTGCCCCACATAAGTCTATATTTCCTCTTCATAAACTCCAGCTCTTCGCGAGTCGCATTCAACTCGGCGGTCAATGTTTCGATTGTTTTGCGATCTTCATCGTAGAGCTCCTGCATAGATAGAAGCGCATCTTTCAAAAAAGCGTTTTCGTTTTTCAGGGTTTCAAGGGTCTCATCCTTGGCGTCCATCACCTTTTCATGCATATTGAGAATGGTTCCTATCGTCTTTTCGACGAACTGTATGCCATCCCCGCTCTGCAGATCGACTTTCAAAACCTCACCGCTCTTGGTCGCAGAGGGGAGCCTCTCTTGGGAATCCGCCTCTATATAGATTTCACCATCCTCCTCTTTGGAGACGACGGCACCGCTGTCGATCAGTTTCAGCACGTAGTCGAAGTCCCGATCTATCAATTTGGCGTAAGCACGAATAGTGAGCCAGGTTTTCATCTCATCTCCTCTGCGACATCCGCCTTATTTGCCGACTGCTCGACACAAAAGACTACTCCGATATTCTAACCTCTATCTCCGCCGAATCGGTCTCCACCTTTTTGGCTTTCGCGAGTCTATCTTCCATAAGCTTGACATTAAGCTCATCATCATCTATGGCCAATATCTGCATAGCTAAATATGCACTATTTATGGCTCCTGCTTTTCCTATAGCCAGCGTCGCCACAGGCATACCTGCAGGCATCATCACGGTACTCAAAAGCGCATCTTCCCCTCTAAGATCAGAGGAGCTCATGGGCACTCCTATAACAGGCTTAATTGTGGTAGCTGCAACCGCACCGGCAAGATGGGCGGCCATTCCGGCGGCGGCTATGAAGACGACCGCACCACGTTTTTCGGCATCTTTTATATAGTTTTTCGTACGCTCCGGACTTCTATGGGCGGAAGATATAATAAGCTCGTATGGAACTCCGAACTTCTCCAGCGTCTTACCGCACTCTTTCATCACTTCATAATCGCTCTTGCTTCCTATTATGATCGAAACAAATCTCATACACTCTCCTTGGTATTGGTTTCAGAATGGGGAGCCGAACTCTTGATATTCGGGCTCGACTCCCAACTCTCTTCGCATCTGTCCACTTCCGGCTTACCCTCCACCACAGCGAACCTGAAAGATCCGTAATCTTTTTTCAGCGCAAATCCGAAAAAGTATATAGAGGCAAATATGGCGACGAAAGTATATATCAGATTTCCTGCCAACATTATAAACTCTTTTTTTACCCCAAAAAGTGCAGCAAAAAAAGAGAATAGAGCGATAAGAACAAACGCACCGATGAAAGTAGCCAATACTGCTCTCCACTGCATCGCCCACCACGCTTTCAGAAGCCTCTTTGTCGTTAATTCACCCCCCATTATCTATACGCCTCCTCAGAAAAGTGAATGGAGGGAGCTCGCCCGGCAGAAGTATAGGGTTTTCGTTACCGCTGTGGATCGTCTCATATCTTCTCCCTTTCGGAGTCTGCAGACGTCTCATTTTAAGATACCACCTATCGCCTCTTCGAAAGATCTCTCCAATCTCGTTATCTGTCTCCTTTTGGATAGGTCTCGCAGAGACTATCTCCATCTCATCGCCTTCGCTTACTCTATCTTTGACAAAAAAAGCGAGTCCATGCTCATCTACGAGAGCTTGAACCTGATGCGTCCCTTCGCTTATGGAGCTTTCAAGACTCTGAGTGGAGTCTCTCTCAAAAGGGCGGTGTATCAGGTATGCGTCTGTAAAACCGCGATGTTTCGTAGTATGCAGCTCCTCTTGGTATTTTTGCGGTTGGAACTTTCCGGCATAGAAATCATCTATGGCCATGCGGTAAGCCTTGGCCGTAATAGCGGCGTAGTAAGGACTTTTGGTGCGCCCCTCAATCTTCAGAGAGTCCACCGCGCCGGATGAAAGAATCTCATCTATATGTGAGGCGAGGTTCATATCTTTTGCATTCATTATATATGTTCCCACGCCCTCCTCCTCTTCCAGCCTGAAGGTGACCCCTGTTTCAGGATTTTCCGCATATAGAACATAGGGAAAACGGCAATCGTTAGCACAGCTTCCGCGATTGGGAACCCTGCCGCTTTGCAAAGAGCTTATTAGACATCTTCCGCTGTATGCGAAACACATAGAGCCGTGAACGAAAACTTCGAGCTCTAGTTCCGGTATCTCTCTTTTAATCTCCTCGATATCTTTTAGACTGATCTCTCTTGCGGCTATAATTCTTTTTACCCCAATATCGAAGTAGAATTTGGCATCAAGCAGATTCATCACGTTGGCTTGGGTAGAGAGGTGTATCGGAATCTCAGGTGCTATCTCTTTGGCCATCTTGACCAGTCCGGGCGTAGCTATGATGAAAGCGTCAGGGCCCATCTCGGCCATCTTCTGCATATGGCTTCTGTAGAGATCGAGCTGCGAGTTGAAAGGAAAACCGTTTATCGTAACATAAACTTTTTTTCCTAAAGAGTGGGCATATCTTATACCCTCCTCAAAACTCTCGTATGTAAACTCCTTGCCGCTTCTAATTCGCAGGCTGAAGTGGCTCACCCCTCCGTAAACCGCATCGGCACCGTATGCAAGTGCAATCTTCAGTTTCTCGAGATTCCCAGCGGGAGATAGGAGTTCAACCATAACGGCTATTTTCCAAACTGCGCTATCAGCGCCTCTATGTCGTCATTGCTTATAACCTCATCGGTTCCGGTATCGCCCTCTATATGTCGGGCTGATTTTACCCGCTTCTCATCTTCTATACTACCTTCAAAGAGTGCGCTCATATAGCGGCTGAGAGCTCTCATTATATTTATGACCCGCTCTATTTTCTGCCTATGTATATCTTGATACTGCATCGTATCCATAGCGCCCAAAATCTGGTCATTCGCACTCTGAAGCATATCGCCAACTTCAGCGGTCAAAGAGCCTATCTCCTGCGCCTGAGCCTTCGCCTTTTCAAAACGGGCTATGCCTGGAAACTTCTGGCTCAATGTCGTAAAGAGCTCTTCGAACTCGGAAGCTATCGCTTCGATCTTGGAGAGAGCCTCCATAGAGCCGTCTATGTAGTTCATTACACTATCGAGTGCGTCGAATATCTCGCTCGCCTTCTCCTCCGAGTCGCGCGTAACGTCGTCGAGCTGGTGCACTACCTGATGCTCTTTTGTAGCAGGCGGCGGGGTTATCGCCTCATCTTCCAAAGAGCTCTTTTCCAAGCCTTCGTCGGCAATAGTTTCGGCTGAGTCATCGGCAACGGGATCATCGGCATCGAGGTCAAGCTCTTGGGCCATCAAAGCGTCCAGCTCTTCTTGTGTCATGCGGCAATTCCTCTTTTAGGTTATTTCTGTTCCGTCTATAGATTATAGTAGTTTAATCATTATAATAAAATAATTGATCCGGTAAGCGGGCTGAAAAATAGACAAAGATTGGAGGCAAAATTAGTATATGGTAGATACTCTATAGTTGTTCGCTGACACAGAAGGGAGAGAGTCGCCCTATTCTAAGACCCACATTCTAATCTGACAACTTTAGCGTCAACTGCGGCATGAGACGGTGCGTTGCTCCTTGACTTCGGCAACTTCCGCTCCATAGCATATCCTTTTCGACTTTCGCCACGCCATCTCAAGCTTTTCGCCGTAATATAAAACAGCGGCCGAATGGCTCATCCGTTTGGGACGCCGGGGAGGAAAGTCTATATAGCCGTTTTTAAGCGGTAGCCTCTCTCGCCAATATACAACCCACTCTCCCAACGTCATACCTCTTCTTTTTCGGTGAAAGTATTTTTCCATAATTGTACGAACCTGTCATCTTGGAACTGAAATTTTTTTGTAATACTACCACTTTTTTTAACGTTTTTCAAACCGATCGCGTTTTCAGCTTCTCATCCGCAATACCATTGATCACCGCATAGAGCGTAGGTAGGTAGTATAGATTTAAGAGGGTGCCCCAAAGAAGCCCAAACCCTATAGAGACAGCTATCGGCTGCAATATTACAGCCTGACCCGTCGCGAAAAATATGAGTGTCGAAAGCCCTAAGAAAGTCGTTATCGATGTTATCAGTATCGGCCTTAGCCTAAGTTTCGCTCTATCGAAAAACCTTTTTGCATCATGGGTTCCGTGCAGGAAGTCGAGCATAATGATACCGTCGTTTATCACCACGCCGGCAAGACCGAGAATTCCGATAATGGAAGCCATAGAGAGATTTATGCCGAGGAGAGTATGGCCCGCCAAGGCTCCCAGGATTGAGAATGGTATTACAGACATTACCATAAGGGCATACTTTATTTTCGAAAATATGAGCAGCAGTGCGATCAGAATAAGAAATAGAGCGAGCATAGTCGCACTCTTCATCTCTTTGGCGAGCTGCCTATTCTTCTCTTTTTCGCCAAGAAGCGTCACTTTGACTCCGCCCTCTTCTGCCTCCTTTAGAAGCGGAGAGATCTTCTCTATAACATCGTTGGCGGTAGTCAAATGTTTATCTACCGATGCGAAAACAGTCTTTACCGTCTCGCCATTGCGCTTCTTTATCTGAGCGTAATCTCTGCTCTTTTTAAACTCCGCCACATCAGAAAGCTTCACAAATCCGCCGCTTTTTAGCGGAAGTTCAAAATCTTTAAGCTCCGATATCGAATCTTTTCGCAGATCTTCCGTTCTTATCTCTACGACTCCGTCGCTTCCGAAGGTGAGCGCCTCTCTGCGCTGCAGAAAGTATGCCGATAGCAGTCTTGCCACCTCACCTTCACTAAATCCAAGCCTCTCTCCATACTCGTTTATAGCCAGCTTGTACTCCATCTTGCCGAACTTGAGATTGTCGCTGACACCGGTCACCCCTTCAATAGCGGCAAGAGCCCTCTTGATTTTACGCATCTGCTCTACCACTGCCTCTTCATCTGCTCCTGAAAAGTTTATCTTTATATCGTTTCTTACGACACCGACATGCCTCTGCCTAACACCAAGCTCCTCGAAACCGTACCTCTCTTTGAAGGGTTCTATTATCTTACTTAGCGGCTTCGCCAACTCATATGTTTTAAGCTCTCTTCTCTTCATAGGGTCGTCGAAGTTGAAAGATAGGTTGAAGATTGGGTTAAGATATCGGTTAACAAAATCCCTCTCCATAAAATCGTAGAGCTCCAGAGTTATATAGATAGAGCCGCTCTCCTTTTCGTTTTCACCCCCGAGAGTCGTTCTGGAACCGACTGTCGCAGAGACCGACTTGAGCCCCAGCTCATCTTTATGTTTGAGAATCTCCCTCTCCATCTCCTTAGCGACAATCGCACTCTTCTCTATCGGAGTATCCGACCCAAGTTTTCCTGTAACATATATGTAAGTGCTATCGAAACTCGGAAAGAACTGAAAGTGCAAATGCTTTATCAAAAGAGCGGTAGAGAGCGGAACGGCGACAAGAAAAAGAGTCAAAAAAACCTTTTTATACGAAACCACGAAGCGCAGACTCCGTTCATAGAGGTTCTGGATAGGCCTCCAATCTACCAGAGCATCTTCTCTTTTGAGAAACTCTTCGGCATGCAGCGGTAGAAAGAGAAAGCTCTCTATCAAAGAGCCTATGAGTACGGCTACGACCACCACCGGAATAAGTATAATAAAGCGCGAGATCTCATCAGAGAGCATAAAAAGAGGAATGAAGGCGGCGACAGTAGTTACGGTCGCTAATGTCACCGGCAAAAGCATATCTTTTAGACCCTTAAGTACCGCCGCACGGCGCTCCAGCCCCTCCTCCATATATCTTTGAATATTTTCTGCCACCACCACAGCGTCATCTACAACTATACCTATAACTATCAAAGCGCCCAAAAGAGAGACTATATTGATAGTATATCCGGCATAATATAGAAAGAGAAGCCCTATAGCAAAAGAGAAGGGTATTCCGAGAGTTACGATGGCGGCGATTCTGAAGTTTATAAGAAGCGCCATCGTAACAAAGATGAGCACCAAGCCTATGAGGATATTTGAGATTATGACATCAAGTCTCTTCTTAATCGGTCTCGATGAGTCGTGGTAGATATCGGCGAAGATCTCCGGATGCCCTTTTTTATAGCTCTCGACAAAGTGATGCAGCTTTTTGGAAAGGGCTATCGCGTCACCCTCGGCATCTTTATAGACCTTTAAAGATACATTTTCGCGACCGTTGAAAGATGAGAGCGTGGAGCTCTTCGCCAGTTGTCTGCTCACTTGGGCCACATCGCCGAGACGAAGATATTTGCCTTCGACGCTAACCAGCGCCTCTTGCCACCCCTTCAGATCACCCTTTCCGTGTACGGTAGAGAGATATACAAACTCGCCGGGCTCCTCTATGTCACCCACAGGATAGATATATGAGAGATTTGATACGGCGTTTACAAACTCCATAGAGCTCAAACCGAAAGCCTTCAGGGCCCTTGAATCTATCTTTATAAGTATCTCTTCGTCGGAGTCGCCGTAAATCTTGACTTCGGCGATATTATCTATCTGCATTATCTTGCGCTTCATATCTTTTGCAGCCTCGACAAGCGCCTCTTTATCGAGCCTGTCGGAGGAGAGAGATATAGAGAGCACCTCCCTCTTTCTGGTCAGATGAGTGGCGACAGGTTCACTCATATCCGGCGGCAGATACTGCCTGCTCGCCGTGATGGCATCTTTTACTTTGCTCAAAACATCTATGGGGTCGGCATCGTCGTTCAGAGTCAAAATAATGTCGAAACGACCAGGTACTATAACTGTTTCTGTCGTCTTTATGCCGCTGATACCCTCTATCGACTCCTCTATATCGCGCACAGCCATCTTGTCAAGTATCTTGGCGCTCGATCCTGCGTAGGAGCCGCTGACACCTATCATATTGAGTGTCACATCCGGAAAGAGCTCTTTGGGAATCTCTCTGTAAGCGTTTATGCCTGCTAAAAATATAAAAAGCAAAAGCACATAGTTTAATCTTTTGTTGTTTATAAAATACTCTAAAAAGCGCATGCATTATTATGCCTAAAGATTTTGAGTTTTTATAGCATAAAAGTTGGATATAATCTCTTTATGAGTATAAACAGATACCTTGAACTTGGAAAAGTAAACAGACTCAAAGCGGTAAGAGAGAGCGAGCACGGTCTTATCTTCGCTTCCAGCGAAGAGAAAGAGGTTCTTTTGCCAAACAGGTACGTTACAAAAGATTTGAAACCAGGAGCAGTCTCAGAGCTCTTTTTGTATACCGACAGCGAAGATCGAATAGTAGCCACTACGGATCGCCCTTTCGCCATGCTAGGGGAGTTCGCGGTAATGGAGGTGGCAGATGTTACGCGCTACGGTGCCTTCATGAGGTGGGGACTGCCAAAAGATCTCTTCGTCCCCAAAAGCTTGCAACGCACCACTCTCAAGAGAAAAGAGATGCATCTGATATATGTCGATTACGACGAGAGAAGCCACCGCCTCATAGGCGTACAAAAGTACGAAAAGATCTTCAATCGCCAGCCGCAGAAGCTTAAACGAAATGAAGAGGTGACTATTCTCTTTTTCGACCGAAGCGACCTCGGGTACAAAGTAGTTGTAAACGGCCGTTACGAGGGGCTCGTATTTCACTCAGAAATTTTTCGACCTGTGAAGATCGGAGAGAGCGCAAAAGGTTATGTAAAAAAGATTCGAGATGACGGAAAGATAGATGTTTTGATGCGGCCAATAGGCAAAAAGAGCGATGAACTGGCCGCCGAAAAGGTTATGCAGATGCTAAAAAACAGCAGAGGCATCCTGCCTCTAAACTACAAAAGCTCTCCGGAAACGGTAAGCAAGATGCTGGGCCTTAGCAGAAAGAGTTTCAAACGCGCCCTTACCATGCTTCTTGAAAAGGGTGCGATAGAGGTGAGAGAGAACGGGACCTTTCTAAAAAAAGGGAGCGGAAAATGAGGATAGATCTTCACAACCATACCAAACGCTGCAACCATGCTGAAGGGAGTTTGGAGGATTATATCGATAAGGCTATATCGGAAGAGATAGATATATTCGGATTCAGCGACCATGCCCCAATGGACTTCGATCTGAAATACCGCATGAGCTTTTCGGAGATGGAGGCTTACGAAAGTGAGGTGAAGAGAGCTTTTGAAAAATATAAAGGTCAGATAGATATTCGTCTTGCTTACGAAGTCGACTATCTTCCGGGCCATATCGACGAAAGAGTTCTTCAAGCCGACGTGGACTATCTGATAGGCTCGGTCCACTTTATAGATAGATGGGGTTTTGACAACCCCGAGTTCATAGGAAAGTATAAAGGTGCCGACATAGACGCTATTTGGCAAGATTACTTCGACCTTGTCGAGAGAATGGCAAAGGAGGGAAAGTTCGACATAGTAGGCCACCTCGACCTTATAAAGGTTTTCAAATACATCCCAAAAAGAGATGTAAGACTCATAGCAAAAGATGCGATGGATGCCATCAAACGCTCAGGTATGTCCATAGAGATAAACGCCGCCGGATACCGAAAGCCGATAGGAGAACCCTACCCCTCCAGAGATCTTCTGATAATGGCTTACGAAAGAGGGATACCTATAACTTTCGGCTCCGACGCCCATAAACCGGAACAGGTGGGTTTTAAAAAGGATGAGATAGCAAAATTTGCCAAATCGGTGGGCTATACCGAAGCTGTCCACTACATAAAAAGAGAGAGGGTATCCGTTAGATTTTAAGAAGTGATCTATACTCACATAACCCTCTGAAAAAACTCTTCTGCGAACAACATCTGCAGCGTAATGGTCGGAATTTCATCGAAATTCCTATTGTAAGTAGTGTAACAGATTCTCTCCTTTACAAAATTGCCTCTTTTTTAATCAATCCTTTCACTTTTGCTTTACAGATTTTTTGTTACAATACTCGATATTCTAAAAATTCCCCAAGGAGAGACAATGGGCAAATTCGTAAACAATGTTGAAGAGTTCTTCAGATACTGCGCGGAAAACGATGTCAAATTCGTAGACCTTCGCTTTACAGACATAAAAGGGGCGTGGCACCACCTTACATATCTGCTTAGTGCGCTCGATAAAGATATGCTGACAAACGGTATGCCTTTCGACGGAAGTTCAATCGAAGCTTGGCAGCCTATCAACAAGTCTGACATGATCTTGAAGCCAGATATCGAAACTGCATTTTTGGATCCTTTCACAGCAGACCCGACCATCATTGTATTCTGCGACGTTTATGACATTTACAAAGGTCAAATGTATGAGAAATGTCCCCGCTCTATTGCGAAAAAAGCGCTAAAATATCTTGAAGAGTCGGGCATAGGCGATGTTGCATACTTCGGTCCTGAAAACGAGTTCTTCATCTTCGACGACGTACAGATCAAAGATGAGATCAACGAATCTTACTACAGAGTAGATAGCGAAGAGGGCGAATGGAACGACCCAAGCCGCAATGACGACTTCGGAAATATAGGCCACAGACCAAGAACAAAAGGCGGCTACTTCCCTGTAGCTCCGACCGACAGCATGGTAGATCTTCGCGCCGAGATGATGCAGGTTCTTGAAGAGGT
>JAKIUX010000014.1 GCA_021647345.1 Hydrogenimonas sp. | reverse complement strand
GCATTTACGCCGGCACTCATACCGCTGGTACCGCTCGCTTCCCTGCCCCATCTTGGAGTGTTGAGCCACAGATCGCTCCCCTGTTTGAGAAGCTTGGAGAGTCGAAGCTCGTAACCTATAAGAACTGCGACGTTTTTGAACTCCCGGCTCATCATCACAAGATCGTTGAACATCTGAACCGCTCTGTAGTCGAGAGGGTACGGCTTTCCGGCCCAGATGATCTGAACGGGCCTATCGCAGTCGCTTATTAGTCTTCTGAACCTCTCCATATCGTATGTGAGCAGTCCCGGGCGCTTATACTCAGCGAAGCGGCGTGCCCAGACTATGGTCAGCACGTCGGGGTCGAAAAGCTTTCCGGTCTGGTGGGCAACCTCTTCGAAAAGTATACGTTTAAGATGCTTTTTACGTCCCACAAGCTGGTAGTCTTCATGCTCCTGCATCCAGCTAAGAAGCTGCTTGTCGGCCCAGTAGCGCATATTTTGAGCGTTGGTTATGCTGATAATCTCACAGCTGCCCTCAACACCGCTCAACAGCTCGTTTGCCACTTTTTTATGAATCTTCGATACCGCATTGGCACGTTTAGATGTTTTAAGAGCCACCACGGTAAGAGAGAAGTTTTGGTCGCGGTAGTCGAGTTTTTCGCCTATCTCTGCCGCACTGAAGCCGTTAAAAAAACCCATACGCTCCAGCATATGAACATCATGCTCCTCATTTCCCGCCATTTCCGGAGTGTGGGTCGTAAAGACCACCCGCTTTTTAAGCTCTTCTATCTCCGGGTATTTTTTCATAAGTTCGAAAACGAGAGGAAGAGAGTGCCCTTCGTTCATATGGTAGATATCTATATCGACTCCCATAGCCTCAAGCACCTTCACACCTCCTACTCCAAGCACTATCTCCTGCGCCCCTCTCGTCTCTTCGTGGGCGTCGTATAGTTTATGGCTTATGGTTCGGGAGAGGTTGTCATTTTCGAAACAGTCGGTGGTAAGGAGTATGACAGGTGCGGTATCGAAAGTAGATGCCGGCAGAAGGTATGACTTCACCGTAACCGGCTTGCCGTTGATCATCACCTCAACTTTTATACCGGTCTCTTCAATGAAGTAGTAGAACTTCCTTCTGTAGCCGATTTTGAGCGTATTGTCTTCGTGCCGTTCCTGATCGTAGTAGCCGTAGCTCCAGAGCATCCCAACCCCAATTGTATGCTGCCTTCTGTCGTTGGCGCTTCGCATGTGCGATCCGGCCAGAAAGCCCAACCCGCCAGAGTATGTCTTAAGGGCTTGATCTATGGCAAACTCCATTGAGAAGTAGGCAACTTTGGTAGAGTACTTCTCATCTATCGGATAGGGAAAAAGATTCATCGATTCACACCTTTTTAAATTTTTCGGCCAATATTCTCTTGCCCATCTCAACGCCCGGCTGATTGTAGGTATCTACATGCAGCATGGAACCGACAAGGGATGTAAGCAATTCGTAATAGAGTATCAACTCCCCTATATTTTCTTCATCTATCTTGTCGAGTTTTATCATATCGACCGGAACCTCCTCCTTCGAGAGAGCCTCCATCGTAGCGTCACACTCGGCATTTATCAGTTCGTTGAAGGTGTGGCCGTTGAGATAGTCTACTCTCTCTATATGCTTCAACTCTATATCTGGAATTTTCAGAGAGCTCTCAAAATCTTCTACCTTCAAAAAAGTAACACTCTTATCTTTCGGCCCCTGCATCAGAAGCTGCAAAAAGGAGTGCTGGTCTACCGAACCTATGTGTCCGGCAGGAGTCGGCCCTACCCTGTTTCCGCAGCGGTCTATCTTGCCGAGCGACTCCCCCCAGAGCTGAACGTACCACTTTGTAAAATCTTCAAGAGAGTTTCCGTAAGCAAAAAGAACGTTGGTTCTGTACTCTCTCCAGTTGGAGGCTATAAATGCCGCTTTTATCAGCATATGCTCCTCTTTCGCGTCGAAAAAGCGATCCACCATAGACGCGCCTCCTTCAAGAAGAGAGCATGTGTCGTATCCGGCCAAGGTGAGAGGTACAATTCCGACACTGCTTAAAACAGAAAATCTGCCGCCCACATTATGGGGAATGGTATAGGCCTTCAGAGAGTGGGTATCGACAAAGCGGCAAAGCGCCGACCCTTCGTCGGTTATGGCGATAATTCTATCTTTGTCGCTCTTATTAAGGTCTATCTCAAAACGGGCCAAAACGGCTTTAAATATAGACATCGTCTCTACAGTGGTACCAGATTTAGAGATAACGATGAAGATAGATCTCTCTTTTTCTATCATCGAAAACTTCATCTGCAAATCGACCGGATCGGGATTTTCAAGAAATATAAGCCGCTTTGCAGCAGGGTATTTGTGGCGAAGCATCGAATCAACAGCCTTGATCCCCAAAGATGAGCCACCTATGCCTACAACTACTATCGTATCGCTATTATTAACCGCATCGTTTGACGCTGCAAAAGCCTTTGCCTCAGTTATGATAGGTTTAGAGCTTTTAGGAAGATTGTAATACCCCGCAATCGCATTTTCTCTCTCATATACAAGTTGTTCAAAAGCATCTTGCATCATCATGCTTGCTTCATCGTCTGCTTGCCATCCAATGTTTAAATCGTAAGTTATCATTTTGGATACCTTTTTCTATATGCTGATAGATTTTGCATCTTTTTCGCTTTATTATAGAGCCGTTAGATACTCTTTTGCGATCAATCTTTTGGCGCAGCTGCCACGGTATACCCTGCCAAGCTACTTTTATGCTCCATTATCCAGTGGAAGAACATCAACTGAGCAAAGAATGGGGCAAATATATTTATAACTGGTAAAAAGTTTAGCAGAGCTGCAAAAATCGCTATACTCCATATGGTATATCTGTGGTCGCAAAGCTGCCGGTAATCCTCTTCGTTGCAATAAAGAGAGCAAGTGCTGAGAAAGTAGGACTCTCTATAGAGCCATGCCCACAAAAAGAGCTGTGCAATGACATTGGCTACGGGTATAAAGAGTATCGGAAATAGCGCTATCGAAAAGAGTATAAACAGAGCTGAGTCACGCAAAACGCTTATATGGTGCTTTTTGCTGATACCGCTTCCGGCTGTATCAATGTGTGGGTAGTCTATCTCCTTTATCGCATCCAAAAAGGGTCTTCTGAAGTATGATATAACAAGATATAGCGAAAGTATGAAGAGATTGTAAAAAAGATAGAATGCTATAAGCCACGCTATACCGTCGGCAACTGTCTGAAACGGCAGCAGCGTAAGAAGTTTCTGTATCTGCTCGTTCACGACATGCCAATTTAAAAGAAGAAGAAGTGCCCATCCGGCCGATAGTATCAAGAGTGTGGCAAATGTATAGAAGTAGTAGGTCTTCTCTTTGAACTTTCTCAAGATCGGCGGGCCTATTAGAGCGGTTATGATGGCAAAAGAGACAAGAACCGCCACAAACCAGATGAAAAAGAGTATAAAGAGTGCACCGTTAGCCTTGACTATCGAAAACGGAACCCAGCTTATGATTTTGGATGTTACTGAGACGGCAAGATCCCAGTAGACCCAGCCCACCGCTATCCATAGAGCCATAAGAGGCAAGCCTATACCGAGTGCGAGTTTGAGAACATCCCATCTTAAAATATCTTTTATACTTCTTAGAAAATAGCTGTTCACTTTTTTCATGAAAAAACCTTTTTATATTATTGAACTCTCTGAAAAATTAAAATTTAGCGAAGGCTTTGAAACTTTGTCGTTAGCCTATAGTTAATCAAAAAATATAAGGAAGGAGAGCTTCCATCCTTCATTCAACACTCAACATCTGCAATCTAACATCTAACTTTATCGGCTTCGCTAAAAACTATTCTATCAAAGATATCATTTACCTTTTCTTGCCGTTCAGCCTTTTTAGAGGTGCAGTGTAGTACTATATTTTTTTGATTCTAAACCAGAGGCTTCCTATGAGAGACATTTTGGCACTGCTTTTATTGGCTGTTACGATCACTGCAGCGCCGACAGAGAGTCGCCTTTTCGGTCCTGACGCACTCGTCAACTACAAACGCTGCCTTTCAGAACTCGGCCGAGAGAGAAGTGAAACGGCAGATACCAAGCTCAAGCGCTCTCTTCTATACAAACCGATCAATATAACCAAATATGCCAAAGAGCACCCATGAAAAGATTGAAGGGGCAGATCTTAAAAGCGGTGAGGATTATCTTGAAACTTTCAAACTAAAATCTTAAAACCTTCGCTAAATTTTAATTGTTCAGAGGCTTTAATTGATAATAAAGCAAGAGGAGTGAAAAATATGTACCTATTTTCCGACGACAGGCTCTACAAAAAGAATGAAATAGAGCTGCAGGAGCACAAAAAACAGATAATATTCACCTCCATCGAGAATGAGGATATCATCGAGTGGCTAAAAAGCCACAATTTTCCGGAAAGCTTCGTAGAAGATATAAAAAACGAAGATCAGAGTGTCGCATATGAAGAGAATGAGAGTTTCAAGCTCGCCATATTGAAATATTTTCAAAGAAGCGCAGAGAATGACCTTCTATACAATGACTCGAATATCGCAATTATAATGCACGAGCAGAAGTTCATCTTTCTCGCCAGAGAGAAGAGAATAGTAAAGAATATAGTCAATAGACTCTACAGAAGATTCAAACCCAGCGACTCTTTGGAGTATGTTCTCTACCTCGTAATCGATATAATGGTCGACCACACCATGAGCGTCATAGACCATATAGACAATAGACTCGAAGAGATTGAAGATAGAATCTTCAACGAGACTCTCGATGAGCAGGAGGTACAAAAAAACCTCTATTTCGCCAGACGGACACTTAACCGAATAGCCAAACTCTCTGTACAGCAAAACGATACTATCAATAAGATATTCAACCACTTTCCGGTAGTGATGAGGAAAAAACTGAAATATGAGTTCATAGACTTAAAAGAGCATCTATCTTTTCTCATAAACGAGTCCAAAACCTACCTCGACCGAACAGGCTACCTGCAAAATCTTCTGATGGGCTTTCTAAGCAACAGAATGAACCAGGCTATGCAGAGACTTGCGGCAATCTCGCTCATATTTTTGCCGCTTACTTTTATAGTGGGCAATTACGGAATGAACTTCAAATATATGCCCGAGCTTGAGTGGAGATTCGGCTATGAAGCGGTGTGGGCTCTAAATATTCTTATAGCGTGGCTTATCTACAAATGGCTCAGAAAAAAGAGGTGGATTTAATCTTGCCGATGAGAAGGCTTCAAAGGCTCTTTTCGCATCTCTTTAAAGAGCTTTAATTCAATGGCAAAATATTATACTATTTAATCCCATTAATAGTAACTCATTTTACTTTATGCTGTTATTGGATATAATTCGACTTCCAAGACAAAAAGAAGGAGAATTGAATGAAAAAGTTAGGAGCGCTTATACTAAGTGTTGCCGCAGCAGGTTCGCTGATGGCTTCGGAGTACAAATACTCCATAACACCCATGTTCGGAGGTATTGAACCGCTGAACAAAGAGTTTCTAGACGACTCTACAAGCCTTGGAGCAAGACTCGGCTACAACATAGACTCCAAGCAGACTCTAGAACTCGGATACGACTTTATGGACAGCATAGACTATAGAGGCATAAACCCGAAAAGAGACACAGACTCCCACCAGTTTGGACTGAACTATCTTTACCACTTCCTCGACAGCAGCGATAAGGTAAGACCATATCTTCTTGCGGGTGTCGGAGTACAGGACTTCACCAACAACCTTGCCGGTCTCAAAGATGGAGGCATCGGAAACCTTGGCCTTGGCCTAAAGGTTCTCATAACGGAAGCTCTCGCTCTTAGACTCGAAGCGCGCGACTTCATAAGGTTTGACGACGGCGGACACACTCTTGCCTATACGGCCGGCTTGGCCATACCTTTTGGAAAAGTAGAGAAAGAGGCTCCGGCACCTGTTAAAAAAGTGGAAGAGGCGCCTACAAAGCCGGCAGACAGCGACAATGACGGTGTAGCCGACAGTGAAGACAAGTGCCCCAATACCCCTGTCGGAGTGGAGGTAACTCTTGACGGATGTCCGCTCGATACCGACGGCGATGGTGTTGCTGACTATAAAGATGAGTGCCGTGGACACCCGATGGCGTAAAAGTGGATTCAAAAGGTTGCCCGCTTGACAGCGACGGCGACGGAGTAGCAGACTATCTTGACAAGTGCCCAGGATCTAAAACTACGAAAGTTGACGAGAGAGGTTGCGCGCTTGATAGCGACGGCGATGGTGTTGCTGACTATCTTGACAAATGTCCGACCACTCCTGATGGCTTCAAAGTTGATGCTCAAGGGTGCGCTATCGGGTTTACAATGCATGTAAACTTTGCTACTAACTCGGCCAAAATAGAGTCTAAAGATACGCCTTACATAGATAAACTTGTTTCCTATATGAAAGAGCACCCTCAAACAAAAGTGAGACTCGAAGGGTACACCGACAGCGACGGAAGCGCCTCTTACAACCTCAAACTCTCGGCAAAAAGAGCCGAAGCGGTTAAAAATGAGCTTGTAGCAAGAGGAATAGATGCTTCAAGAATAACAACAAAAGCTTACGGCGAAGAGAACCCGATAGCCTCTAACGCCACTCCTGAAGGAAAAGCTCAAAACAGACGTGTCGAAGCTGTCATAATTCCTACTCAACGATAATCTCAATCTTGCATTCGGTTTCGCAACTCTTATTAAGGGTGCGAAACCGCCCTCTCAACTCCTAAAAGTCGATAAAAATTATTTTTTGCTAAACAGTCAGTCTTCTTTGCCGATTCTATAGAAAACCCGCATAGTTTAGCGAAATATTCTACAAAAGGAGTGTTATGTTTTCAGGCGCAAGAGTCAAATCTCTTGAGGGTGAGCTTACTCTCTTAAGGGATGAAAATCGACTTCTCAAGGAGGAGATAGAGTCACTTAAAATTGAGCTTGAGAGAACAAAATCAAACGAGCAGTCGAAAGAGTCGAAAGATGACGCGATCATAAGACGCGATCTTTTGAAGATTTTAATAGATAGCTACGATGACGGAACAGATTTTCTTCAAGAGACAATAGAGGATAATCTGAATATGATCGAAGACGGCAATGCCCTTAACGAAAAGAATGCCCAAGAGGTTACGCAGATCGGCAAAAAGAGTGATGATGTTATCTCTTCAATGGAGAGTATAGTGCAAAAATCGGCTGCTCTTAAAGATGATTCTGACGCTTTAAATAACCATGTTGCCTCTATAACAGAGATCATAAATCTTATAAAAGATATAAGCGACCAGACAAACCTTCTTGCGCTCAATGCGGCAATAGAAGCAGCACGTGCAGGCGAACACGGAAGAGGCTTTGCCGTTGTGGCGGATGAAGTTAGAAAACTTGCCGAAAGAACACAAAAAGCTACTCAAGAGGTTGAGATAAATATCTCTACATTAAAACAGAGCGCTTCGGCGATTATAGAGGCTGGAGAGGGTTTTCAGGATGAGGCGCACAGAGGCATGGATGTTCTACAGGACTTTAAAGAGCGTACCGAAAGGATAGTTTCAAACTCTAATGAGCTGAAAAAACTGATGGTTAAGATTATTAGAAGAATGCAGGTTAGCAACGGAAAAATCGACCATATTCACCTCAAACTTCAAGGGTACAACTCTATTTTGCAAAACACCCCCAAAGAGATAGCAGATGAGAAAAGCTGCCGCTTCGGAAAGTGGTTCGAATCGGAACTCAAAAGATTGTTCTCATCCAAAACGGAAATTTTAAACTCTATAGACAAGCATCATAAAACAGTGCATGAAGGGTTAAAAAAGGCACTCTCGAACTTTTTTGATCATCAGGACTTAGAAAGCACGGTCAAAGAGTTTGAAAGAGTTGAAAACTCCAGCAAAATTGGCTTTGAAATGCTATTAAGCGCCGTAAAAGAGATAGAGTCCTAACCTTTGCAGGACTCCTCTTTCGCTTTTATCACCTCAAGCCGCTTCAGTATATGCCCAAGTTCGGCGAGGTTCTCCTCGCACTCTTTTTTCATAGCGTCACGTTTACTCTTTATTAGATCGATCTGCTTCTGAAGATCGTTCAAGTCGATCTTGCAATCTTTTGCAGCCTGTTCCTCTTTGTCGAGCACCCACTCTGTCGCCTTTTTCAAAAACTCCATTATTATCTATCCTTTCACTGGTTTGTATAATCTCTATTGCAAGCGAGCTTGAGACAATTTGGAACTTCTCTGCCCTCCATAAAAGCTTTCAGGTTTTCTAGGGAAATCTTCATGATTCTCTCAAGAGCTTCACTCGTATAGTATGCCATATGGGGCGTATATATGATATTGTGCCTAACGATATATCTGACATCGCTTACAACGTCTAGGCATAGACTATTTTCTAGCTCTCCGTATAGCTCATCTTCTATAATCTGTGCCCTTGCGACATTTACGACTATGGCACTCTTTTTCAGTTTTGTCACATTTTCTCTATTCAGGAGATTACGTGTTGCCGGTGTAAGAGGCAGCGCTATCATAATAACATCACATTCTCCAAGAAGATCATCGAGGTTTTTGGTAAACTCTATTTCGAGTTCATCCACTATATCCTTTCTTCTACGGGACCATGCCATCAGTTGCATTCCCATACCTTTTCCTATGCAAGCCATCTGAGAGCCGATTGTACCGAGCCCCAAAATTCCCAGCCTCTTTCCAAAAAGCTCCATACCATTCAAGTCGTGATACTCGAAAACTCCTTTTTTCGCTCTATCTATCGCAATGTAGGTTTTTCTCGTGGCATTAAGAAGAAGAGAAAAGGCAAACTCAGCTACGGCAGGTCCGCCGTATCCTGCAACATTGGATGCGACGATACCTTTTTCGTAGAGAGTTTTGCACACTAAATGTTCATATCCTGTAGATCTAGTCTGCAGATAGCGCAGCTTAGGCAGCTTCGCCAAAACTTCATCATCTATTTTTGAATGAATAAATATGCTGACAGCCTCGTAGTCAGCCTCTTTTCCGAGAGCTTCATTTATGGTGGTTTCATAAAAATCTATTTCATGCTCTTTAAGTCGTGATGAAAAAAACGCCCTCTCTTGCGGTTTTATCTCAAAAAATGCTATCTTCATGCTACTCCTTTATTCAACATAATATAAGCATATGCTCTCGGTTCACTAACCCTTTAAATCGAGGGCCAAGCCTGTGAAGATTTTACCACGCAGAAGGTAAACGAAAGTTTTTCACATATTGAAAGGAGTGTGGACAATTTTTTTCTGCTCACTTTTTTTCTATTTTACAACCAGCACCAAAAGTTCAGCAGTTTAAGAGGTCCTCTTTTGTAAAATCCGCTCTAATTATCTACAGTCTATGCCCTATACCAAATATATTCCGAAGGAGAAAGCGATGGAGCGTAATATTGAAGAGCTTACCGCAGAGATAGAGCGCCGTATCAGACTCTTTTCGGAAGGTATGGATGAAAATGCCCAAGCTTACGAGATAGCGGAACTTCTCGAAGAGGTAAGAGAAGAGGATAAAAAGAGATTTATAGAGCTTCTGAAATCCTTTCCCGAAGATCTGAAAGCCGACGTACTATCAGAGCTCTCCAAAAGTGCACAAGAGGATGCTCTCGAAGCGATCGACGTCAAAGAGCTTGCCGATATCATCGAAGAGATGGATACCGACGATGCGGCTGACATTGTCCAGCAGATAGAAGAGATCGACGAGGTCAAAGCCGAAGAGGTTCTCGACGAGATCGACAAAGATGAGAGCAAGATTATCCGCGAACTTATCAGCTACGATGAGGATGAAGCGGGTGCCCATATGCAGACCGAACTCTTCAAAGCCTATATCGACGAAACTATAGGCGAGTCGGTAAAGCGCCTAAAAGAGCTGAA
>JAKIUX010000280.1 GCA_021647345.1 Hydrogenimonas sp. | reverse complement strand
AGCTCTCCGGTCATCGCTACGTCGGCACGAACCTTATATTCACCCAATATTGACGCTATAGCTGTCGCCATCGTAATACCGGCACTGGGACCATCTTTAGGAGTGGCTCCTTCCGGTATGTGAATATGCAGATCGTAACGCTTGTAAACCTCGCTCGGCTCGACCTTTATCTTCTCCTCTCTCTCTTTAACAGTTTTTGGAATTATACTCTCATCTATCACCAATCTGCCGCGATCTATCAAGGTTTTAACGACGCTCAGCGCGATTCTGGCCGACTCTTTCATCACATCTCCGAGACTTCCCGTAAGCTGCAGCGCCCCTTTTCCTTTTATCTTTATCGTCTCTATCTTAAGAACATCCCCTCCGACAGCGGTCCATGCCAAACCGTTGACGACACCTACGGTAGGTTCATTGTCGGCTATATCGATCTCGAATACCGGTTTGTCGAGAAACTGATACAGATTGTTGACCGTTACGGAAACTCTCTTAATCTCAGGATTGCTAAGAATCTCCTTCGCCGCTTTTCTGATCATATCGGCTATTCGCCTTCTTAGGTTTCTGACACCCGCCTCTCTCGTGTAGTTCTCTATAACCCTCTCTAGTGCCGCCTTGGTGATAGAGAATTCACTTCTTTTAAGTGCATGTTTCCTCAGTTCTTGGGGTATCAGGTAACGCTTGGCTATCTCATACTTCTCCTGGGGTGTGTAGCTGCTTAAAAAAATGAACTCCATGCGGTCTCTTAGCGGTCCCGGGATAGCTCCTATATCATTTGCTGTAGCTATAAATATGACTTGGCTTAGATCGATATTAAAATTAAGATAGTAGTCTCTAAATGCACTATTTTGCTCTGGATCCAAAATCTCCAGCAAAACTGATGTCGGGTCGCCCCTCATGCTTCGACCCACCTTGTCTATCTCATCAAGAACCATGACAGGGTTCATCTCTTGAGCGTCGATCAGCCCCTGAACTATACGGCCAGGCATAGCGCCAATGTAGGTTCTGCGGTGACCTCTTAGCTCGTTGACATCTTCGAGGCCGCCGAGCGCTATACGCACCAGCTCTCTTTTGAGAGCTTTCGATATCGAGTTGGCAAGAGATGTTTTACCTATTCCCGGAGGTCCGGCAAAGCATAAAATCGCCCCTTTAACCTCCTTCTCCTTGACTCCTCTAAGTTCTGCAAGCTCTCTTACCGAAAAGTACTCGACAATTCGCTCTTTCGGCTTTTTCAATGAGTAGTGATCTTTATCGAGCTGTCTCTGGACATCCTCTACGCTCAGATGCTTTTTCGCGTACTTTCCGAAAGGTATTTCCAAAACCCAGTCCAGATAGCTCTGTATCATATTCGCATCGGCAGAGTCAGGATGCATACGGGCAAAACGGTCTATCTGCTTTTTTACCTCTTTATAGGCATCCTCGTTCATATACGGCTTTTTGGCTTCAAGCTTCTTATAATACTCCTCTATCTCCTCTTCCCGCTGCGTGTCTGTTCCGAGCTCCTGCTGAATCTGTTTGAGCTGCTCTTTAAGGAAATACTCTTTGTTCACCTGTTCTATTCTGTTGTGAACTTTTGAACGTATCTCCTTTTGAAGCTTGCTCGCTTCAATCTCCTCACTGATAATATCTATAAGAAGCAGCAGTCTCTGCTCCACATCCTCTTCGATAAAGAGCTCATAAGCTTCCGGCTTCTTTATCTTTATGGTGCTTGAGATAAGATCGGCGATTCGATTCGGCTCATGATTCTCTTCTATAGTCCTTATGAGATCGGGAGGAAATTGATTGGAGACTGCCGAAAGTGTTCTCAGCTTCTCTCTTAGCACCTCCATAAGAGCCTCTATCTTGAGATCGTTATAGGGTTTGGACTTTATGATATCCACTTTTGCTACAAGCGGAGAGGCAGAGATCTCTTCTACTATACGTCCTCGTGCTAAGCCCTGAAAAAGAACCTTTATCCGCCCGTCGGGAAGAGTCACTTTACGCATTATAGAACCTACAACTCCTGCATTGTAGATAGCGTCAAAACTCCGCTCTCCCTCACGGTTCGGCTTGGTAGGG
>JAKIUX010000279.1 GCA_021647345.1 Hydrogenimonas sp. | reverse complement strand
ATAAGCGAAACTACGATTCTATACCGATGCTGCGAAATTGCGTAGAGCAGAGGCGTAAACCCGTTATTGTCCTGAATATCCACATCCGCTCCATGATCGAGCAGATAGTTTACCAAATTCAAATTTCTTACTTTGACCGCAATGTGAAGAGGCGAAATTCCCGCTTTTGACTGAGCATCTATGTCGCACCCACCTTTCTCTACCAGGCTCTTTACCTTTTTCGCGTTCTGGCTAAAAAGAGCTTCATGCAGTGGCTGCCAACCATTTGAGCTGTCTGCATTGAGCATTACTGAAAAAAATAGTGCTATGATAAAAATTATCCTCTTCATAGCTCTATTTTAACCGATATTCTTATGAAATTCAACAAGTTTGAAACGCTCTCCCATTATTGTAGGATCGATTAAGGTTTTAACTTTATTCAACTCCCTCAGGTAGAGAGTCTGATTTCCAAGCTTCGCAAGCATATGTAAAAGATCGGGCAGGCCATACTCAGTTAATGCCCTAAGCTGCGTCTTGTATGCGTACAGATCGAAGCCTGCCTCCCTAAATGAGTCTATGACGTGCGAGAAGTTGACATCATAAGTTATATCGCTTTTGCCAAAAAGATTCTCAAGCTTCACTCCATCTTCAAAAAGAGGAAAGACTTCGTGCCCTTTATAAATTCTGACAGAAAAGTCATTTCGAACCTCTTTATCGCCATAATCAAATGATACAAATACTATCTTCTTTGCAGCATCAAAAAGTGTTGTCGCAAAACTTTCGTAACCTCTAGCTACCTCCCCTTTTATCTGAGAGTAGCGCTCAGCTATTTCGATAACCTGACTATCTTGCTCAGTAAAATCGACGACATCTCTCTCTCCTCTTGTAACTACTGCCGTTTTACCTTTGTAAATAAGATCGCATGGGAAGGAGTCGAAGATCTCGTTCGCAACTACGAAGATCTCATCTTGATCTATCTGTCGCGGGTCACTGTAGTGTACGAGCTCTATCTCCTCACCAAATCTGCTTTTGAAGTGCTCTTTCTGCACCTCCACCAAAGGTTTGAAGCGCTCGACTATCGAAAAATTCAAAGTCTTTAGAAGCTCCGGTGCCTCCTGCGCTATCCACTCTATTATATCTGCAAGCAAGTACCCCTGGTGAGCTCCTATCTCGACAACGGAGCTATTATGTGAGAGTCTGCCATCTTTTATCAATGAGATCATATAGTGGGCGATCGTGGCTCCGAAAAAGCGGCTGCTGCTTACAGCCGTGTAGAAGTCCCCCTCTTTGCCTATAGCTTTGAAAGTAGCGTAGTATCCCCCTGGACCGTAGAGCCACTCGTTCATATATTCACTGAATGGAATCATCATACATCTTCTCATAAAGATCAAGAAGCAGCAACTGCCTCTCGATATCGTAGATTTTTAAATCTATGTCACGTATCTCTTTGGAGTTCTCCATAGTCTTGAGGTCAAAAACAGTCATCTCCCCGGCATCAACCTTCTCTTTTGTGCTCTCAACAAGACTGACGTAAAGTTCTCTATCCTCTTTTGCCAATTGAACCCTTCTATCTACCACCTTCAAGCGATCTAGTACAGACTTGTATCTGTTTTCAGCTTCGATCCTCTTTTGGCTTAGATCCAGCTTTGCTTTAAGGTAGTCGGCTCTCGTAGATTCAATTGTGTGATAGGATGTCACATCGATAGGAATCGAAACACTAAACCCATAAACATAGTACGATTTCGTGGCGCTAGGGTATGAGCTAAGATAGATTGAGCCGTTTTTGTAAGGCTTTACCCACGACCCCTGTAGAGAAAGGGTAGGCATATATCTTGTCCAGGTCATTATGTTGAAATACTCTTTTTGTAGTATCTGCTCGGAACTTTGAGCCATATCTATGTTTCGTTTCAAAAAAATATCTCTATCTACAAGGGAGAATCTCGGAGGCCTCACGCTCTCAGGATCTTCGTCGCTAAGATTTGCGAAACTCTCTTTTAGCTGCGCAAGACTCTCTTCGAGAGAGAAAAGAGCGAGCGTGTCTCTGTTTTTTTGCAAAATAGCTTGATCAAGAAAAGAGC